>JABGPX010000028.1 GCA_018644745.1 Spirochaetales bacterium | reverse complement strand
GTCCGCAGGCTTCCGAAACAGATCAATTCGCACGATTCGTGGATAAGGGCCGACGCCATTTGACTCCCACAATGCCAGTGGTCCGGCAAGAAAAGCCCCCAAGTTCCCCCAATGGGTGCAGGTTTGCGGAACCGGGGATGAAATATCCAGTTTGTTGTGGGATGCGTTGTCGTGACTAATCAGGTTGCTGTCTTTGACCGAGCCCTGCTGGCTTCTTCTACGAGATCATCATAGTCGGGTGTAGGGAACGGCATCCCTTCGGGAACTCGCATCATATCTGTATAAAGCTCTAGAGAATTGCCATCAAGATCTTTGAAATAGAACGACCGGCTTCCGCTACCGCCGGGAAGCGTTCCAGGACCAGTTCCTCCTTCGAATCCGTGAACCAGCGGCCCCGATGTGATTTTCACACCGGCACGCTTCAGTTCGGAAAGAGCCTTGAGCCATTCGCCGCGTCCTTCTATTTCCATCGCGATGTGCTGCAATCTGTTCCCTTCTTCGCTTTCTCCGTTGTTAAGTCCCGGTCTAAGTACGATGTCATGATGATTCTCACCAAATCGCAAAAAAACGATTTCTTTACCATCCGGTGTCGGCCACCGTCCAGTCAGGGTTAGTCCAAGAACATCTCGGTACCAAGCGATTGATCGGTCTATGTCCGAAACATAAATACCAACATGCCCGACGCGACTTATAGTGAATCTGCCTTCCATCCATCAACTCCTGTGCCCAACACATTGCGGTGGCATACAAGGCCCGCACGTTATTGGCTTAGTAATTCTATCAGGTTACTCAATATGGTAAAAGCCAAGCCATCGATAGCGCGCGTCACTTAAGTATCATCTTGGAGCAATCGTTGCGAAAAAGGGGTGAAAATCGGCGGTTTTATCCTACTTTGCTTTTCGCCAGATGGTGTTGATCCAAGGATTGACGAAGGTAGGATTTGATTACCGCCTGACGGCTGATATTGAGTTCGGCGGCGATTTCATCGAGTTCATGAAGCATCTCGGCCGTGAAATCGACGTTTACGCGTTGAATCGGCTTTCGCATTTTTCCCGTATTGGTGAAATACTTAGAGATATCCCTTCCTTCTTCCGCCATCTTGGCGATCTCGTCGGCGGTGGGTTTGTTAACTGTTTTCTTCATACAAATGTCTTTCCTCTGTCGTCGATTTCCATAACGTAACAAGATGATAATACTCGCCATCGTCATCTTCTCTCACTTCGAAAACGACTGAATATAATCGTCCTGCTACCCAACCAATCGCTCTGAATTGCTCCGGATCATCCGAACGGCAGTCTTCGTAAAATGGATGTTCGAACAATTCCTGCGCTTCTTCGAATCCAATTCCTCGGCGAGGATTGTTTCGTAGTATTTCGCTCTTATTCGGATCAAATTTGAAGCGCATATCCGTGTATAACAGTTATACCTTTTCGCGGCATTGTCAAGTTGTCCTTTTCGCTATGCCTCGGTTCTTGGGAGAGAGCGTCGTAAAAAGAGAAGCATCGGAATCGCTTTGCGATATTGCCGAAGAAACACCGACTTGGACGCTATAAGGCCGGACAGTGCCATAAACACCCCAATCCCCCAACATTGCGGACACATGGCGGGTTGTTCCAGTAAAAACGTACAAGTCTATGTACGCGGAATTGATGAACGAGGTAGGCCGTTAGTCCCGCTGAAATCGCTGTGAATAGAGATCGAGGACCTTCCGGATCATCGTTTGATAGGGAACGCCCTGCTCTTCAGCCGTTTTCTTGAAGAAATCCACGCTCTTCTGCGTCAATGAAATGGTTACTTTTACCGTCTCGTCGCGGAATACAAGGTCTTCCGGAGGTGGTAAAA
>JABGPX010000523.1 GCA_018644745.1 Spirochaetales bacterium | reverse complement strand
CGGTAGTTCCGGGTCAGGCGCCGCAGCTGCTCACAGAAGCGTGTCTTCGGTTTCCTCATCAGGAGCTATGCTTTCCATTTCACGGATTCGCTCCTCCGTCGCGCTCAACTGAGCACGAAGGTATTCCAGATCATCTTTGAGCATCTCCAGTTCATCACCCGGCTCAAACCGATCGGCACCCGGATGACCTCTCCGTCTGAATCCCCTCCCCGGATGACCATGGCGACCCCTAAATCCGCGACCTCTATGCATGCCGCATCGGTGATGCATATGGCCGGGGCCGTCGTGTTCCATGCAAAAACCCATTCCACGCCCTGTCTTTGGTCCCAATCCTTCTGGACCCGTTCTATTTCCTTTTGGCATTTTCTGCCTCCTTAGTAATATTTCCAGGATCTTCCTGGATGTGGACCACCTGGTCCGCCTCGTTTCCTTCCACCGCCGGGCCCGTGTGCACTCGGTCCCCGCCGGCCATGATGTCGCCACCCCGCCCTCTCGGCAAGGTTTGCTAAATGACGGCTTCCGCAGTGAGGACATTCCTGTGGATTCTCCTCAGCGTCGGCCCCTAAATCAGTCTCCCACATCTGGCCGCAGCCAAAACACCGAAAACGGTTCGCCCGCAATCGATAGCTTCCTCCCTCTATTTTCAGGGCGCTGCCGCTGACCAATACTTCCGCGAGCTTTCGGTGAGCGCTCTCGATTATCCTTGCGCAAGTCGGCCGCGAAACCCCGAGATGTACCGATGCATCCGCCTGATCCATTCCTTCGTGGTCAACCAACCGAATTGCCTCATACTCATCGAGTGAGATAACAATCTGTCCCATGTGGGAGGATGGAACTCCGATGGGCCTGAAATACACCGCAGGCGGTGGAAAATGTACAAATCTCTGCTTTTTTTCTTTTGGCATTACACCAGACCCCTTATGAGAATATTCTCAATTCAACTTAGTGAACATATTCTCATATGTCAAGAGGGAGAAAAAGAAAGTGATAAGAATCCTGTGGATTTTTCGAAAAGGGGTATCTCAGCACATTTTCACCGATTATACTCAGAGAAATCTGTATCGGAGGCTTGTATGCAGACACCACGCGAAGTAATCAGGAGTCTTTTTCAATCAACCCCGGCCGATCGTGCCGGATTGCGGGACAGCCCGTGGTCAGACGCCCTGGTAAAATGGGTCGGTCAGGGATATCCGGCGGATTCGGATGGTAAACCGGCACTCCCGGACAATCACTTCGGATTCGATATGATTGGTGTCGGCGGATTTGAGTGGACAGCCAAGCTTGTGGATGATGTGGTTGTCGACGAAACCGATAATTGGGATATCAGGATGGATGGTAACGGTGCTTCGTTTAAGCGGTGGAAACACAAATCAGGAACACCGGAACATGTAAATTTTGCGATGGCCAGCAGGAAGATTTGGGAAGACGAGTACAAACCCCATATCGTCGGCTCCGTCGGCAAAAGGGCGACCGACGAAGCTCTCAGTAAAATCAGTACTTCATTAAAACGGATCAGAGATGACGGCAAGTGGGCGGATTTCGGATTTCGAGGTCTGTGGGAAAACATGCGGGCGGCTTTTGGAGATATCAACCTATATGAAAACATGCTGCTCGATCCGGACTGGATTACCGACTACTGCCGCACTTATACCGATCTTTACCACGAAGAGTTTCGTCTCACCCTCGAGAAAGCCGGGAAACCGGATGGTGTATGGTTTTTCGACGATCTCGGGTACAAAGGCGCCACATTCTGTAATCCGGAGCTGTATAAGCAACTTATCTTCCCTTTCTATCATGAGCTCATCAGCATGATCCACAGCCATGGCGTAAAAGTTGTGCTTCACAGCTGCGGATATACCGAACCGGTTCTCGATCTCGTTGTCGATGCAGGTTTCGATGGTATCCATCCCCTCGAAGTGAAAGCTGGAAATCAAATACTTCAAATAGCCGAGAAGTATGGCGAGAAACTCGTGTTTGTAGGCGGCCTGGATGCTAGGATAATCGAGTCTCACGATCATGAGTATATGCGGAAAGAAATATCAGCGCTGATGAAGGGATTAAAAGAACGGGGAGCCCGTTTTGTATTCGGGTCGGATCATTCTCTTTCTACGGTGATAGATTACGAGGATTTCCAATACGTTCTGGAAGTTTACAGGGAACATATGCTCTACTAGAAAAAGGGCCTGAGTTCCACCGCAGGAACTCAGGCACAAAATCACGCCGCTGCGCGAATCAGCTCTCAAGCATACCTTTTACTGTATCCATAACTGCTTCTATATTTGACATATCCATAGGCAGAACGAGTTTGGTATCGCTTCTTGCCAGACTCTTGAGCTCTTCGATATATCCCTCCGCGACACGCATCGCCACGGCATCTTCGCCGCCGGCTTCCTGGATGGCCTCAGCGACTTTCCGGATTCCAGTCGCGGTGGCCTTTGCCAGCGCAAGAATCTCACTCGCGCGTCCTTCAGCTTCATTTACCCACTTTTCTTTCTCGCCTTCACTGGCGTTGATAGCCTCTTCCATGGTGGCCTGTGAATAATTGATCCGGGACTCCATCTCACCAATACTCCGGGAGATCGAGGCGCGTTTTTCCCGCTCCGCTTTCATTTGTACTTCCATCGCCTGGAGAATAGCATCCGGAACCGAAATATTTTGTATTTCATATCTCGAAACATTTACGCCCCAAGGATCCGACGCCTCATCTACACTTTTTACAACCTCACCATTGATCTTCTGCCGCTCTTCAAAAGTCCTATCGAGCTCGAGTTTGCCGATAACCGAGCGCATGGTGGTTTGAGCAAGCTGGATAGTCGCGTACTTATAGTCCTTAATTCCATAGGAAGCTCTTTTCGGATCTACTACCTGAAGATAGAGAACGCCGTCGACCCTTACCTTTACATTGTCCTGGGTAAAACAATCCTGAGCAGGCACATCAACAGCTTGTTCTTTCAGGTTGTGCTTATACCTCACTTTGTCAACAAAGGGCACCAGAAGGTGAAAACCGGCTTCCAGATTCTTGCTGTACTTCCCGAGCCTTTCGACTATATACGCAGTTTTCGTGCTGACAATCCGGATACTTCTCAGAAGCGCAACGAAAATTATGAAACCAAGCAATCCGCCTATGACATACAGTGGCAACAATGGGTTCACGATACACCTCCCGATTTCGAACTGTCGGCCATCCGAACGGTTGATCCCGCAGACCTTTGTTTTGCAGGTTCATTCTTCCCCGGTATTACCGCCTCGAGAAGTGACTTAAACTGGGCCATCTCAAAAGGCAGAACCGATGTATCGGCGTTCTTGATGATGTTGCCGAACTGAGCGATAAATTGCTCGGCGATGCGAAAATTCGTCGCTTTGTCTCCGCCGGGGGTGCGAATAGCCGAGGCAATATCTCGAATGCCTTCCGCTGTCGCTTCCGCGGTTATCTCAATCGCTTTCGCCCGTCCTTCAGCTTCATTTATACGCCGCCGCTTCTCTCCCATACTCAGGTTGATCGCTTCCTGCCGTTCACCTTTCGAGACATTGATTCTCGCTTCTTTGTCACCTTCACTGGAAAGTATCTCGGCCCGTTTTTCCCGTTCCGCCCGCATCTGCTGCTTCATAGCCTCTTCGATGGTCTGGGTCGGCGAGATGTCCTTTATCTCATACCGGGTTACTTTGATACCCCAGGGATCGGATGCCTCATCAACCGCTCGTACAATCGCGTCATTCAGATCGTCCCGCTCCGAGAAGCTTCTATCCAGCTCGAGCCTACCAAGCTGGGATCGCATGGTGGTCTTCGCCAGCTGCGCCGTCGCGTAACGATAGTTATCGATGCCGTAAGCAGCCTTTACCGGATCCATTACCTTGAGATAGAGAATACCGTCAACGGTAACCTGAACGTTATCGCTGGTGATACATACCTGAGGATCAACATCCAGAACTTCCTCCTTGAGCAGATGCTTGTAAGCAATCTTCTGCACAATAGGAACAACCAGATGCAATCCCGATCCAAGGGTTTTTTCGAACTTACCAAATCTCTCGACTATCCACGCTTCCTGCTCCGGTACAATCCTTATCAATTTAAAAAAGAGGATCAGAACAACAACCGCAAGCACATACGCAAATCCTACACCCATACTTCTCTCCTTTTGTTGCGCTCTTTACGCGCAAGTTTTTGCTATTTACTTTCGTTCTCTTCGTCAATCTCCAAAATAGTAGAATCCAATATTGATTTTGTAACAATGAGGGTGAGTCCCTCTTCTTTGAGTATCTCCACAACAGCTCCCGGTTCAAAAATCTCCGAATAACTCATCGCCGTCCAGCTGGTCCCTTGAAAATGAACGCGACCGGGTACATCGGGTGTTATGCGCTCGGTAACCGTCGCCGTTTTTCCCGACGGCTCTTGTCCGTCATCGGTAATGGTTTTCCCTCGAAACACCTTGGAAAAGTACTTTCTCAGTAAACCCAGAGACAAACCGGATGAGGCAAGCCAGATAATTATCTGCAGTGCCACACTCAATCGCAGACCGGGAACAATGGCCGTCAGTATCGATGTCAGCAGCGCCCCGGCGCCAAAAAAAATAATTACCAGGCCGGGAATGAAAAATTCAGCCCCGATAAAGAGAAGACCAATTACTGCCCAAATAAAAATCGGATTAAAAAACACATGTTACTCCTGCCTCAAGCTTAAGTCTCCCCCGACCAGGAGTCAAGGACGGCAACGCATACATCTAATACCTGCAGGCGATAGATTTATTCATTTCCTCTTCCGTAGGAATTATAATTTATACTATGCTCTCCATTATGAAACACAGCAATCCCGTAAATATCCTCTTTCTCCATTCACATAACACCGGCAGGTATATTCAGCCATACGGCCACCGTGTGCCCACGCCTAATCTGCAGAAATTAGCGGAAGAAGGCGTGGTTTTTAGAAATGCATTCTCCGCGGCGCCTACGTGTTCACCAAGCCGAGGTTCGTTCCTGAGCGGCATGTGGGCCCACTCATGCGGGATGCTTGGTCTCGCTCACAGAGGTTTCGCCATGCAGGACTACAGTCTCCACTGCGCTCAATATTTGAAGACTCAAGGTTATACAACCGCCCTCGCCGGCGTTGAACACACGGCAAGTGACACCGAGGCCGTGGGCTACTCAAAAATACTCACGGGTGCGGATCCCAACTACCCGGGGCAGGAGGAAGCCCTCGACACCGCCGAAGCTGCGGTAAATTTCCTTAATGATCCCCCGAACTCACCTTTTTTCCTTTCGGTTGGTCTTGCGGAAACTCATATCCCGTTTCCCGATCCGGAACCAGCCAAATATCCGTCGGAAGACCACCGGTATAACCGGCCGCCCATGCCGCTGCCGGATACGGAAGTTACACGCCGGAACATGGCCGCATTTACCGCGTCGGCCCGGATCATGGACGAAAAGTATGGACTGGTTCTCGATGCTCTCGAACGCTCAGGGCTTTCGGAAAACACCATTGTGTTCTGCTTCTCAGACCACGGTCTCCAGTTTCCCCGCTGCATGTGCAATCTCACCGATCATGGAATTGCGGTATACTGCATAGCTCGCGGTCCGGGCGGTTTTACCGGCGGAAAGGTAATCGACAATATGATCAGCCTTATCGATCTTCTGCCCACCGCCTATGACGTGGCGGGGATCAAAGCGCCTTCCCATATCCAAGGCATCTCTCTAAAGCCGCTCATAAATGGCGAAACAAACTCCCACAGAGACTATATTTTTGCCGAGTCCAACTTCCACGCCTCATATGAGCCCATGCGTTGTGTGCGCACAGATACCCGCAAATACATCCTTCGGTACGACGGAAGGAGCAAACCGGTACTGCCGAATATGGATGACGGCCCGAGCAAAGATCTGCTTCTTCAGCACGGGTGGGCGGACAGTCACAGGGACCAGGAGATGCTGTACGATCTTATCTTCGATCCGGCAGAGACCAATAACCTGGCCCGCAGCCCTGAATACACGGAGATCCGGGCTCAGCTCTCAGACCGATTGCGGGAATGGATGGCCTCCACGTTAGATCCAATCCTGGAAACAGGACATATCGCTCCCCCAAAGGGCAGCAGGATAAATGACGCCGACGGGCTTTCACCAAAAGAGCCGCAGATAGAGCAGAACTAGAGGATTTTTGTCTCACAGCTGGTAAAGAAACATAGAAATTTTTTCACCCGAAGCAGAAAAGTTCGGTGACAGGTATCGCACAATACCCGGTGCCAGCCCTGCTCGAGACGCTCAGGCAGGTGATTAGGCGCTCTGCAAAAGGGACAGGAAACCACCTGCCAGATATCGGACTTTGCCATCATCGCAAGAGCATGATATACAAAAGGAACACTGCTAACTACAGGGCACATCGAAAAACCCACTTTCGGCGCATGTGACTGAATGTTTTTCTTTATAGAATCGGGGTTTTTCGTATGTGCCGGTGGTCAAAGCAGCAGTTTTTAGAGGAGCCCTACACGGAGAACCCATGAGACAGGTCAATATTGAGAGAAACTATCTGCGTTATCCCGCGGGCTCATGCCTGATATCTTTCGGCGAAACAAAAGTGATCTGTTCGGCCACAATCGAACTGTCGGTCCCGCCATTTCTCGAGAACACGGGGAAGGGCTGGGTTACCGCTGAATACGCGATGCTCCCCGGCAGCACCTCCGGCGGAAGAAAAAGACGGGAGATTGGCAAGCGGGATGGGCGAAGCACGGAGATTCAACGGCTTGTCGGCAGAAGCCTCCGCGCGGCAATCGACATGAAGAAGCTGGGCCCGGTCAGCGTGATGATCGACTGCTACGTAATGCAGGCCGACGGCGGAACCAGAACCGCTTCGATATCCGGTGGATGGGTTGCTCTGTACGATGCGCTCAGCTTCCTGGCGAGTGAGCAGGGAACCAGCGGCGCGGAGTTTTACTTGCTCGGTCAGGTCGGCGCAATAAGCGTCGGTATTGTAGACGGCGAAGTAATCTGCGACCTCGACTACGCAAACGACTCCCGGGCAGAAGTAGATATGAACGTGGTAAAACGCGACGGTAACCTGGTTGAAGTACAGGGAACCGGGGAGAAAGGCACCTTCACGCGAAAGCAGCTCGCCGCGCTCATGGATTCCGCTGATGAAGGGATCGAGGAAGTATTCAAAGCTCAAAAGCAGTGTCTTGGAATATGACAGAAAGAATAGAAACTCTTTTTGTTGTAGATGAACCTGTTGACCCAGGACATATGTACACAACAGCTATTATGAGCGGCTGTTCAGGTTTTAGATTCGTCGTATGTTTTAATCTTCTCCGTGACCTTCAACTCGGCTTCTGACCAGATCTCCTGTATCATCTCGTCAAAGAAATAATAGACCCTGTCTTCGAAGGTGGTTTCAGAAAGCCGGTTCCAGAATCGTTTGCAAAACTCCTCCTGATCCTTGCCGTAGAGATGATACGAATCTGCCTGCCAGTTCATCCTGCCGAGAATTATCTTCTTGTTCAGCCGTTTTTCCAACGGATCGGCGATCAGCAGGCGTGAGAAATGTGTAATTCCGAACATGTTCATGAAATTGGCGCCCCAGGCGTCGTTACTCCTGAAACGAACATTGCAGTCGAGGACCCAAGCCCCCTCATCTTCGACCAGCCGGTACCAGATCGACTGCAGGCAGGGAGGGTCATATACATCAAAATCCATTGCAGGCATCCAGGTAATCATCTGAGCCTGCCTGGTGTGAGGCTGGGCAGCTAACTTCTCAACCACCTTCTCTATTTGATCTACTCCGGTTCCCGGCGCGTTCTCACGGGAACTCGACGCAACGTCTCCCGATTCCTTCCAGGTGCCCCAATCAGCAAGCCGCTGATGATATGTATACTCCCAACGGGTATCTTCGGTGTCATCCATGTTCTTTACCCAATGGTCTTTGCCGCCGAGAAGCTCAATGATGTACTCCCGCAGTTCCTCAATTCCGCCAGGGAAGGCCTTGTGGATCATCGGATCAATCCATGGATGCTTCACGGTAATATTCATCGTGGCGTCAATAGACTTAGGTAAATCCTTCTGATCATATTGGGTTTCGATGCGAACCCCGTTTTCAAACAAGGAAATCAGCGCCTGTTCATAGGCTTCCGCAAGACTATCACCTTCGACATGAAGAACAGGGATATCTTTCATGGGTATCACCTCTTAAACCATGTTATAACCGGTAAAACGCCAATTGAGCAATCTTTTCGTTATAACTATAATGCTCAGTACCTAAACGGAGGAGCGCAATGGTCAAAGTTAAACTTGTTGGCGCAGGCGGATACGGCGGTGTCGGCGCGATAGAAATCCTATCCCGCCACCCCGAGGCCGAGTTGGTCGCTCTTGTTGATCTCCTCGATACTGGTAAACCCATATCTGAACTCTACCCCCACCTCAGCGGAATATGCGATATGGTCATTACCCATCCGGATGATGATTCGACGGAAGCTGATGTGGTATTTTTCTCAACCCCCGATCGAGTGGGAATGAAAACAGCGCCTGCATATTTTGAGAAAGGTTATAAAATAATTGATTATTCAGGTGATTTTCGATTCAACACCGAAGCGGTGTATGCTGAATACGCCTCGAGAATCAACCTGGAGACAAATCATCTCTCACCGGAGCTCCTCTCTCATAGCGCTTATGGTCTGTCGGAGTTTCACCGCAAGGAAATTACAGACGCCAAAATTGTGGGCAATCCCGGATGCTTCGCAGTAAGTTCGATTCTCGGTGCCGGACCGGCAGTCGCTGCTAATCTGATCGATCTAAATACTCTTGTCTTCGACGCGAAAACCGGTGTTTCCGGCGCGGGAAAGAAAGCCCATCCGTTATTTCACTATCCCCACCGGTACGACGAAATGAATGCCTACAAGATGTGCAAGCATCAGCATGTAATGGAAATTGAGCGGGAGCTCGGCCTTCTCGCAGGAAAGGATGTACAGATAACTTTCAATACCCAGGTAATTCCGGTGGTTCGCGGAATAATGACCTCGGTATATGCGAAGGTTAACGAAGGTGTTAACTACGACTCGCTGCTCGCCGCCTATCGTGATTTTTACGCCAATGAGCCCTTTATCACCGTGACAGATGAAAGCGGCACCGCGGGTAATCGGCACATACGGGGAACAAATCGATGCGTGCTGTGGATCAATCTCGACCGGCGGACTGGAACGATGGTTATCATGTCCCATATCGATAACCTGCTGAAAGGCCAGGCCGGCAGCGCGGTTCAGAATATGAATATTCTATTCGGTCTGAATGAACGGGCCGGGCTCGAGACTCCGGGATTATATCCGTAACATCCCGGTAGTATCCCGACTCGACGCTTAAGCGCTTTCAGCAAACTCCTGGAACCTCTGCATGTCTTTCATGGTTTGTCTTTTGAACATGCCCGGCATGAGCAGCGTAAGGAGTTTCATAAACCCGGTGCCGCGGAACTCATTCTCCATCGTCCATTCGGTTCTTTCGGGAGAATGATCCTTGAACTTGTTTACACAGCTGTTCCAAACTCCTTTGGTATCGTAGGCAAATGACAGCTCATCTGGCAGATCCCGATTAATAACCGTCTCTATCATTTCGAGCTGCTTGCCGTTCATGTCATAAACCAGTTTCGATTTCGCCCCGAGTTCCCCCGGCTCGCCCTCGAGATGGTCCATGGAAATAAAACCAACCTGCCATTTCGAGAGATTCTCGGTACTGTCAAATAACTCTATAACCCTTTCGCGAGGCAGCTCTATTACTATACTGCATGAATATTTCATGTCGTTCCTCCGTTCTCATTAAAATACCCATTCGATTACAGCAATGACCAGAGAATTCCCTAGCGGAATTGAAGGGGAATATATTCTGAAAGTTTTTTTTCAATACACTGTTCACTCAGTCTGGCGAACCGCTGCAGGCCGTTTTCAATTTCGATGTCCGGCCATCCACCAGCGATAATCGGCATAGCATAATCGATAAAAGCATCGGTTACATCAAGACCGTCAGCGCTTATCCAATGATCCGGAAGCTGCCGAACCGAATTGGCAACCCGGTGAAGGTCCACCTTGTCAAAATACGCCAGGTACTCTTTTCCCGGTTTCCGCAGGATGGTAGCCATCCACCCGCTTCCGTCTTCCAGAGCAACAGATACGGCTTTCTTTCCGACCTGATAAGCCTCTTCAATGTCTACTCTTGATGCCAGAATCGAAGCCGACCGTTGAAGTACCCCCGGAACCTGGCCGGTCGCCTGACCCCGGACCTGGAGGCCTTTGTCGTTGAGGAAATTCACCACCTCCTGAGCGACCGTCGATCTGCTGGCGCCATACTCGATATGGCCGAAGCCGTCATGGGCCTCGCCCAAACCGCCGACATCAAAGCCTTCGCTCACGACAACGATGCATCTGCCTTCGCCTGCCAACTGTCGGCGGACGTTTTCGTACAGATCGCTAAGCGTGTGTTGGGCTTCCGCGAAGTACAGCTGCAACGGCATCTCCCGTCCCGGATCAGCCAGACGTGCCGCGGCGGGAATCCATCCGGATTTTCGCCCCATGGCCTGCAGCACCGTCACCGGTTCGGAGACACACATCCCCCGGTTTTCCTCGTTCACGTTCTGTATGAGATTCGCCCAGTAACGGGCAGCGCTTCCATATCCCGGTGTATGATCGATTATCTTGAACTCGGTATCGCCGATGTCATTGTCGATAGTTTTCGGCACCCCGGTAACAACAAGATCAACACCCCGATCAGCCGCCAGCCGGCTCACCTTTTGCGCTGTATCCATCGAGTCGTTTCCTCCGATATAGAAAAAATACCCGATGTTATGAGCAACAAATACATCTAAAATTCGAGTGTAGTCCTCGGATGTTTCATCTTTCAGCTTATACCGACAGGTTCCGATGGCCCCGGCGGCGGGAGTGTGTCTCAAGCGGCGAATCTCGCCTGAATCCTGCGACGACAGATTGATGAGCTCTTCGAGCAGCACGCCCTCTATTCCATGACGACCAGCAAAGACAGTATCAATATGATCGGGAAAGTCCATACAGCCTTCGAGTACTCCCTGGAGGGAGGAGTTTATAACCGGCGAAGGACCGCCTGATTGAGCGACAAGTGCGTTTCTTTTCATTGCAATACTGTAGTGAGAGAAGCGCCGGGATGTAAAGGGCAGGTAATGACAAGCACCTTGGAGTTTTTACCTCATGCCGCCAAATGCTTCGGCAT
>JABGPX010000029.1 GCA_018644745.1 Spirochaetales bacterium | reverse complement strand
TCGAGCTTTCCGTCTTCAAGAAGATCCGCGCAAAAACGGGCTTCCTGTTCCTGATCCAGCAAATATTGCAGCTGAGGACGTCGGCCCCCCTTTCGGGCGGTCCAAAGGGTCTTACCCAAACGGCCGGAATTGCCGTTTACCACGTGGGTCGCAAGCTCGAGTATTGCTTGAGTAGAACGGTAATTCTGCTCGAGTTTTACAATCTCCGTACCCTTAAAGCTGTTTTGAAAGGTGAGGATATTTCTCACCTCGGCGCCTCGGAAACGATAAATGGATTGATCATCATCGCCGACAACGCAGATGTATGTTTCTTCGCCTTTGAGCGCCTTCAACAATTCGAACTGCGCGACATTTGAATCCTGATATTCATCTACCAGCACAACTTTGAATCGGTCCTGGATTTCCTTACGGGCAGACTCATTCGATCTGAGAAGCAGTACCGTTTTCATAATTAAGTCACCGAAGTCTGCATTACCCATTTCATCGAGCCGCACCTGGTATCTTTTATACATACCCGGAAAGTCCGGATCTGAAGAAATGCTGCTTAAATCTTCATCCGGAGACAGACAGGAGTCTTTCGCTCTGCTTATGAAATGGGCGAACCGGGAGAGCTCCCGGCGATCCATCGAATCGTACAGGCTCTTGAGCAAAGATACCGAATCATCATCGTCATAAATAGTAAAATTTCGCTCCAGACCGGCTTCCGCAGCGAAACGGCGGAGAAACCACGCGCCAAATGAGTGGAACGTCCGTATAAGAACCCCTGAGGCCTCTCTGGACATACCGGCAACTCTGCCTGCCATCTCTCTGGCGGCTTTGTTGGTGAATGTAACGGCAAGAATTTCATTAGGCGAATACAAGCCCTGAGAAACGAGCCAGGCTATCTTAGTGGTAATAACGCGAGTCTTTCCGGATCCCGCGCCGGCGAGGATAAGGAGAGGACATCCCTGATGTTCGACTGCCTCGCGTTGACGTGGATTGAGCGCTTCGAGATACTGCTCTGAACCCGGTTTCATACCGGTACGGCCTCAAGATCTATTCCGTTTACCTTCACTATTTTGCATGGCACAAAGGTACCTGCTGGAAGAGATTCGGAATGCACGACCACCAGACCGTCGACCTCAGGAGCCTGTCCACGGGTTCTGCCGAAATATAATTGCTCGCCTTGTATAGATTCCTCGATAAAAATATCTGCTTCTGTTCCGACAAAACGCTGCATTCGCTGCTCACTGATCCGCTGCTGCGCTTCCTGCACCAGTAGAATCCGGCGCTCGACGGCGGTTCTCTGCGCTCGATGGGTTATACCGGGCAGAGCGCCGATACTATATGCACGAGTTCCTTCTTCCCTTGAGTACGCAAACGCGCCAAGCCAGTCGAAAGCGGCTTTCTCCTGAAAAGCCCTCAATTCGGCGAAGTCTTCCCGGCTCTCACCCGGGAATCCAAGGAGGAAGGTTGATCGGATAACCGCATCAGGCAGGTTTGCTCGGATTTCTTCTATAAGAGCCAGGTAGGTTGCGGCGTCACCGGTCCTTCCCATCTGCTGGAGTATTCTCCGGGAACCATGTTGAACCGGAAGGTCGAAATAGGGAAGAAGCCGGGCATCCTGGCCGCACAATTCGAACAATTCTCTTGGAAATCTATCAGGATGGATATAGAGCAATCGCAGCCAATATTTACCGGGGAGTGCCAGAATCTTTTCCAGCAGATTCGGTAGTTCCCGCTTGCCTCTGTCCGCGCCGAAAGATCCCAAATCCTGGGCAATGAGATTGATCTCCGCGGTTCCTGCATCTATAAGTTTTTTTGCATCCTCTACAATAAACTCGAACTCGTTATTTTTAATAATCCCTTG
>JABGPX010000513.1 GCA_018644745.1 Spirochaetales bacterium | reverse complement strand
CTTCGTGGAATCCACCCAGCTCGTAACATTCATTCATCCACATCATAGTTTCCTTGAAACCGTGATCCGGATCAGCCGGGCCGTAGTACCAGGTATCATCGTCGTAACCCCAAAACTGAACTGCGCGCCCGGCGTTAAACATTCCTCCAAGCACCCAGGTAATATTCCACGCGCCTGACCATATATCACCCACGGATACTATTGATGGATCCGCCGCCTGCTGTTCAGCAATAGCGTCAAGCCAATCGTCAGACGTTTTTATAGGAAGATCCTGATTGTACTTTTCGAAAAGGGTTGTATTTGCGACCGTAAGCAGATATGGTCTGTCTCCCGTCGTGGCGGTATGCAGCGCATAGCGCCCTCCATCACGATCGACCATTATATCCAACATAGGATAGCTCTCCGCTGCTTTTTTCAGGTTTGGCATGTACTCACTGTAGTCTGAAAAGTTCAAAAGAATGCCGGTTGCCGCAACAGGGGGTATGGCCTTTAGCGGCTCTCGAGCATATATCATGTCGAATTCGAGCCCGGTGGCATACATGAGGGCTAACCGTGTGTCTTCCTCGTCTTTTGTAGCCCCTTCATGTACAATTTTGATGTTTCCGATTTTTTCCTGAATTGCCATCCAGACAGGCTTCATCGTTTCCACTGCGTCGCCTTCGGCTGTACCTTCCGAGAAATAGGTAAAGGTAATTTCTTCACCTGTGTAGGGGAAAGTGACATCAACTTTTGCAGAGTTCTCTTCTTCTCCTCCAGACGCAAAAGCTCCACTTACCATTCCAAAGACAAAGAATAGCAATACCAGGACTTTCAACGTTCTATTCATGATAGAACCTCCTTGAATTATATATCAGCCCTTTATTGAGCCGATCATTATCCCTTTTGCAAAGTACTTCTGCAGAAAAGGGTAAATGCATAATATTGGTGCTATGGTTATGATTACCGTAGCTGACCTCATAGTCCTTGGCAGCATCTTCGCGGCCACTTCAGGGCGCTCTTGTATCATCGCGCCGTGAACATCCGGATATTGCTCAATTACTATCTGGCGCAGCAGCAGCTGGATGGGTCTCATCTTTGAATCCCAAAGGAAGAGAACAGCCTGAAACCAATCATTCCAGAAGTAGACCATGGTAAACAAAGTAAATGTCGCCAGGAGCGGCTTAGAAAGAGGGATAATGATCCTGAGCAGAACTTTGAAGTGGCTTGCCCCGTCCATAAAGGCCGACTCGGCCATAGAAATAGGAATAGAACGGAAAAAGGTGCGAAATATCGCAACATTCCACGCCGCGACCGCGTTCGGCAGAATCATGGCCCACACGGTGTCGACAAGCCCGAGCTTACGAACCACAAGATAGTAAGGGATGAGGCCTCCGGAAAAAAACATGGTAATGAGAAGGAGAATCGTAATGGCTGTATTTCCGGAGAAACTCGGGTACATAAGGGCATATGCCATCATGCTGGTGAAAGTAAGCAGGGTGATAGTACCGGTGGTCGCATAATAAATGGTATTCAAATAATGTCTGAGGATGCTGCTATTCGCGAGTACTTCCCGAAAAGCAACTAGTGAAAATCCCGCCGGGATTATCTTCGGAGCGGCGCCGCCGAGTACTTCCCCGTCACTTATCGAGAGAGAAAGTATAATCAATAAGGGATAGAGAAATGCTAAACTAATGAGAATCATGAAGAGTACATTACATACGTCAAAAATCCTTGATCCTACTGAGGCTTTATAAAATGCATTTGTAGCTTTCACGATACTACTTCCTCACCACAGGTAGATATCCGATACCGACTTGCTGATTTTATTTGTAACATACAAAAGCACGAAACTTACGAAGGATAAAAAGAGACCTACCGCCGTGGCGAAGCTCACATTCGAACCGCCGCCGGTACCGCTGACCTCGAGGCCGGAGCGGTATATATAGGTGCCGATAACGTCGGCAGTTGAGTAGGTAGCCGGATTGTACATGAGGAGTATCTTGGTGAAATCGTTTGACACAAGTTGCCCGATACTCAGGATAAAAAGAATAACTATTGTCGGCATGATGCCGGGTAAAGTTATATGGATCGCCTGCTTCCATCGACCTGCCCCATCAACAATCGACGCTTCGTAAAGCTGTATATCAACGCCGGCAAGTGCAGCAAGGTAAATAATAGTGCTGAATCCTACGCCCTGCCAGACCGCGGAACCTATATACATTGGCCGAAACCACTCGGGACGCACAAAAAAATTTATTTTCTCAAAGCCCACTTGTGCAATTATGTCGTTTATCGGCCCATTTATTACGCTCGTGAGTTCCTTCAGCATCCCGATAATAATGACCGTGGAAATGAAGTGAGGCATATAGGAGATGGTCTGAATAACTCGCTTATACGCCTGTGATTTAAGCTCATTCATCAGCAACGCAAGAACAATCGGTGCAGGAAAAGTGATAAGTAGCGACCAGAATCCTAAGAGCAGGGTATTGCGTGTAACACGCCAGAAATAAGGTCCCGAAAAAAAACTAATGAAATGTTTCAAGCCGACCCATTCGCTTCCCCAAAACCCGTCTCTCGGACTGAAGCGTTTAAAGGCGATAATATTTCCATACATAGGAAAATACTTGAATGCGAAGAGAAGGATGAGAGCGGGCAGACAAAGAATGTATAGGGGAAGGTCTTTCTTGAACCGCCGCGCGAACCGCTCGCTGAAAGTTCTGGTGTTCAGGATACGCGCTCCGTCTTCTATTTGGCCATGTATTTCTGGTAATCCAGATGTATCAGTCATACGTATCCCCCGCCTTCGTGCAAGCGCTTGCGTAACATTCTATCCCGACCTTCCCCGGATGTCAAGCGCTTAACCTATAAATTCACTTGTGATTTACCACATAATAGGCGAATACAAAGGTGTATGCATTTCTTGACAGCAAACATGAGGCATGATACCACATAAATGTCCGCAAACGATTGCTAAGTACTTGGAATGATTAAAGTAACAGAATTAAGTAAAAACTATGGTCGAATCTCAGCAATAGCAAACGTATGCTTTACCATTGAAAAAGGAGAGGTGGTAGGGTTTCTCGGTCCAAATGGTGCTGGAAAATCTACTACCATGAATATCATTACAGGTTATGTGAGTCCTTCGGAAGGCAGGGTTGTAATCGGTGGCTACAGCGTTGCAGATAATCCTACTGAAGCTAAAACAAAGGTAGGATATCTGCCGGAAACTCCACCTCTTTATGGCGAGTTGACGGTAAATGAATACCTAAAATTTGTTAGCCGAATTAAAGGTATTGGGAAAAACGAACAAAAAGCCCAAATCAGCGAAACTTGTGACCTTGTTGGCATCAACGCTGTGAAATCGCGATTGATAAGAAATCTCTCTCGTGGTTATAAACAGCGGGTTGGTATGGCCCAGGCTCTCATTGGTAATCCTCCCGTTTTAGTTCTAGATGAACCAACTATTGGTTTAGATCCGCAACAGATGTCGGAAATACGGAATGTTATAAAGCTATTGAGTAAAGACCGCACAATTCTGCTCAGTTCGCACATTCTCTCCGAGGTTAGCGCTGTCTGTAACCGTGTGCTGATCATTAACAAAGGTAGAATCGTCGGCGAAGGGACACCTCAAGAGCTGTCGCGACGGATCTCTAACAGCGGCAGCCTGCAACTGCGAATCTGTGGTGAAGCCGATGATGTACTCAAATCCATTCGAGCCGTTGAAGGGGTAAGCTCGATTAAACAGATCCCGTCCCAAGAAAATGACACTGTAGATCTTATAGTAGAATCGCAGAAAAACCTTGATCTACGCGATCAGCTTTTCTCAGCTATATGCGACGGTGGTTTCACCATACGCATGATGGCACCCGTTCGGTCCTCATTAGAGGAAGTCTTTCTGCAGCTTACCGCCGATATCCCCGGGGACGAAGAGTGATGCTTGCAATCTATCGTCGCGAAATGACCGCATACCTCGTAACGCCGGTTGGCTACATTTTTATCGGATTTTTTCTGCTGGTGTCAGGCTTTTTTGTAAGCTCTCAAAACTTTCTTACCGGAAGTCCGGCATATACAGATGTGCTTGCCAACCTGACATTTATGTTTCTTTTGGTTGTGCCTATTCTGACAATGCGGCTATTTTCCGAAGAAAAAAAGCAAAAGACTTTTGTGCTTCTAGTCACAAGCCCGCTTCGGCCGGCAGCAATAGTGATAGGAAAGTACCTAGCAGCGGAGTCGGTTTTTCTCATCACGCTTTTTGCCACATGCATCTACCCAATTCTCATGAGTTTCCATGGTTCTCTTGCCGGTTGGGAAATACTCGGCAGCTACGTTGGATTCTTCTTGCTTGGGTCCTGTTTTATATCCGTGGGTTTATGTATTTCTTCACTTACGGAAAACCAAGTTTCGGCCGCGGTTGCCACGTTTGCGGTGCTCCTCCTCTTGTGGCTCGCGGGTACAATTCAGCAGGGACTTCCAATCAGTGAAGGATCGGGTTTGCTGTTTGCGCTCATTATTGCGACAGCCGCTGGAGCATATGCCTACTACATCCAGCATACGTTGCTTGCTGGAGTATTGACCGCACTAACAGGTTACGTCGTTATTGTTGTGATTTTCATTGTTGATCGAACGATTTTTGAAGGTCTGGTGGTGAGAGTGTTTCAATGGTTCTCTCTTCTTGATCGGTTTGAACAATTCAACCTCGGCGTTCTCGATCTCCGCCCGATAGTTTTCTATCTGACTTTTTCATCATTATTCCTCTTTATTACAGTACGAATAATCGAAGAAAGACGGTGAGGTATGGCTGAAAAACAAAACACTCTATTGCTCACCGGCATAATAGTCGCTCTATTTTTCTCAGTAAATCTCCTTTTCGATGAGTTCAACATCAGCCTTGACCTGTCAGAAAATCGACTCTTTTCACTTTCTCCGCAAAGCTACACCGTAATGGACGGGTTAAGCCAAGAGGTGACTATTTATGGCCTCTATCAGACCGGCGATGTCAACAAACTGATCGATGAAATTCTAAGGCGGTACTCAACAGCTTCTCGGAAAATTCAGATTAAGTACATCGACCCAATCCGCAATCCGGATTTTGTGAAAAGCTTCGTGTATCAAGGCAATGAGCCTTCCGAAAATTCACTCATCATTTCGGCGGGCAAGCTGTTCAAGGTTCTTTCCGAAGCTGACCTTTTTGAAATCGGCATGGATGTTCAACGCCGGCATCAGGTACGATCTCTGGTTGTGGAGGAGAGAGTGACCGGAGCGCTGCTTTATGTAGACGGCGGTATCCGGCGTACTATCGCCGAACTGAAAGGCCACGGAGAAGCGGTTTTACCGCAAATACTCACCAAAAGCTTAAGGCTAGAAAACTACGAATTAATAGATCTTGATCTCCGAAGTGAATTGCGTGTCCCCGACCACATAGATGTTCTTGCGGTTAATCTTCCGGACCGTGACCTCTCACCCGGCGAGGCGGAATCAATCGGTGAATTTATAGAGGCTGGCGGTAACGGTCTTTTTCTCGTGGGCCCGATATTATCAGGCACACCCAATTTGGGCAAACTATTATCGGCATACGGGATAGAACTAACTAACGCCCTGGTCACCGAAAACGACGCTGGGTTTTATACACAGATTCCCATTTTCCTGATGCCCCGGCAGAAGCCTCACGACATCCTGGATCCAATTGCATCCGCAGACATGCGGACTATAGTCCCATTTTCTCAATCTTTGGATATTCTCAAATTGAATGACACAAGCATCCAAACAATTCCGCTTCTCGTAACATCAGAAAAAGCACGTCTACGCGACAACGGGGAGGCTGGCCCGGAGGGACCATTCACAATTGCAGCGGCAGCGACACTCGTCAGAGAGGGAACCGTGGACAAGGAGAGCAGGATCGTCGTTGTCGGCTCCGGTGCCGTATCTGATCCCGATATACTAAGAGATGTACCGGCCAATGTTAATTTCATCCTAAATGGATTCAACTGGCTCGCGGGACAAAACAGCGCTTCGGCTATCCGACCTAAAAGCCTCCTATCCTTCCGCCTGGCAATGGACCGACGCCAGTCCCTGATCTACTCTGGAATTGCTGTAATACTCATCCCGCTTCTCATATTCGGCGCCGGACTTGGAGTCTGGTTGTGGAGACGGCGGTTGTGAGAAGACCCTCGGCACTGCTTGTATCTTCGATTGCACTGGTCCTGATACTCAGCGCTTTGTTAATAACCAAACTCGGTATCGGGAAAAAATCCGAGGTACCCGCGCCTGCAGAAATAATCACCCTCGATAGAATCGATAAGGACGATATCGTCCGAGTTGAACTATTATCCGACAACGGAAATGTAATACTCGAGAAGCTCAACGGAAAATTCCGGCTGCGGTCACACCCGCTTTTCGATATAGATGCAGGTGAGGTGAACAAAATTCTACTCGACTTCTCAGCGATATACGCGGATTCTGTCGTTGAAAAACAACCGGACGATCTGGCTAAGTTTGGCCTGAACCCTCCAGCAGTCACCGCCACTGCGGTACTGACCAACAACGAAACACGCACCTATAAACTGGGAAACAAAAGTGCAGCCGGCACATACTACTTGATGGAAAAAGACAACACCAAGGTTTACGAGGTACCGGCGAAGTACGGGAAGCACTTCAATTACTCTGAAGACGATTTTCGGGACAGAACCCTTCTTGATATTTCATTCAACGAGTTGAAGTATCTTCGTCTTTCCCGTGTCGGCCATCGAGATATTGAAATTGCCAAATCCTCATCAGGCGACAACCTCTCTCCCGGATCATGGATCATTACTGAACCGTATTCCGTCAGTCGGAAAGCGGATCCGACAGTTCTTGCGGATTTTTTTGCGGAAATAGTGCTTGATATGATTGACCAATTCATCGACGAATCATCAGACAATCTCGCGTCGTTTGGACTCCTGCCCGCGCAGGCGGAACTTGAGCTCAGGGGAAGTAAAGAAAGTGTAGTGCTATTAGTCGGTAATCCAACCAAGGATAAAAAGTACTTTGGGAAATTGGCGGGATCGTATCCCGTAGTCACTATCGATTCACAAAAGTTAGGATTCCTAAACGTCAATGTTTATGACCTTATCGAAAAGCATCCGTTCAACGAGAATATCGGGGACGTGGCGAGGATAGAAATCCTCATTGAGAGCAAGACCTATAAGACTAGAATAGAACAGGTAACCGACAGCAACCAACTCATGTTTTCGGTCAACGGTAAAGCCATAGAGGAAACGGCATTTTTAGAATTCTACTTCAAGTTAACAGGAATCATTTTCGCCGCGGAAACTGATAGCGCGCCGAAAAACGTCCCGGCGGTATCTGTCGCTGTCGTGCCGCGCGACGGATCAACTTTTGGTGAATCGCCACAACTCATAATGGAATACTTCCTCTACAATACCCGCTACTATATTTTACTAATCAACGATGATAAATTCCTTGTCTCGAAGAACCAAGTTACATCGATGATAGAAGGAATCACTGCCCTAGCCGGAACATGAGCATCTCACCCCAACGCATCGATTACCGCAGCATGCCAGACCCATAGGGTCGCTGTCATCACCACTCCGGACGCCGGCGCGACCTTAACCCCGTATCCCGGGATTCTCACGCTCGCGTCTCCATAGCGCCAGTATGCATCCACGTGAAGCTCTCCGTTATGGGGACACACGCTGTCAACTTCATTTCCTCCCATAATCCAGGTCGAACGGATATCAGCTTCCCGAACTGCTTCAAGCAGATCAGCTGGATAGACATAGTAGCCGTTATAAATATAGTAATCGCCTTTTTTGAAAGGACCGGCCTTCTCATCGCTCTCAGGAAATCCCATAACAAAGAAGCCGGGATCACCGTCGATTCCTCGCTGCGAATGCATATGGTGACCGATGGCATCGCAGTACACAGTTCCGCCGCTCTGGATAGACCTTGCCGCGAGTTCCCCAGTCTCCCGTATCTTCTCCAATTCGGTTGACCGTATCCCGGCAAGGCAGCGGTGTAGATTAGCAAGGTAGGTACTTGCCAGCTCCTTCTCCGGTACAGGCGGGATCTCAAACTCACCGGATGCATGAAAAACTTGCTCTGCGTACTTCTCTATCCATCCCATTCCCGCCGGTACGCACACACTCTTCCAGAACACCGGCATCTTGCCTCGACGAATGCAGGCCGATGTGTACTCAAGCACAAACACCCACATCGCGGTGATATCGATGACGCCGGCAGTAGGACAGGTAAGACGGCCCTTGTAGGGAATGACAGGTGCAGTGCCCACCGGAAGGCCGGTGCTGATGAAAGCATCCGCAGATAAGCGGAGCGCCGTCTCATCCCCGCCGATAAGCACGACATAGGCGCCATTTTCCCGGTAAGAATTCAGGCGTTCAGTCTGCGCTGATACGTCATGACCCTGAGTGGAAGCGATGACAGCATCGCCCTGCCCTACCTCATCGGACTCGCTGATTCTCTGTATGCCCATGAGCCCGCCGGATCGGGAACAGAGTTCACTTTCGAAGCCTTCCTCGTCACCGTAGCCGTACAAAGTTCCACCGCCAATGATCCTATCCGCAGTTATGCTCGCGGCGGCGGCGATAACATCGAGTTGCTCTTCAACTGTAAAAATTTTCGCATGCACAAAATCCAGATATCTATTAACATTATCCATAAAAACTCCCTTCCTCCATACCAAAGCGCAAGCGCTTGCGAACGTGATGATATTCCGAATTTTTAAATAGCGCAAGAGTGCGGCGATATGGAACTCATATTCTATGCCATCCCCCGCTCTTCGGTCTTGTACACGCAGACAGAAAATGGAAAAGAAGCAGTACATCAAATTCGGCAATTTTAGGTTCGAGATCTAGTTGGATTTTAGCGATTTCCGTAATAAGCCATACCCACAAGCCCATATGCTCATTCTTTCGGAAAGCTCTTTCAACCACGGCAACCGGATCGTTAAATTTCCCGATAACCGGCTCTATTATTTTCATTTCTATGGTGAGTATATGTTCGAGAGCTTGGGAAAAGGAAGCTTCCTTAAAGAGCCTTACAGCTTCCTTAATCTCTTTGTTTATACTCGGTATCTTCTTCTTTAGAATCGCAGTCGCTGCTTGAGAGGCTGAATGAAACAGTTTTTCGATCTTATTTTTCTGCTGACTTACGCCTCCTGCCACATATTGATAGAATTCCCCCGGGGTGCCTGCCAGGTTACCCATAGCAATGAAAAGTTGCCGTCTTAGGATAGGATTCATAGTACTGTGCATTCGCGGAAAAATCTCCCAAGCAGCTTCTAGGAAACCAAGACGGGAGGCCGCCTCCGCACCGGAAACCGCTATTCGCTCGGATCTAACATTCTTGATAACCTGCAGAAGCGGGGAAAAAGAATCTCCGGATGGTATCTTTCCGAGGGCACGTATACAGGCATCTTGAAGGTCCTCTGAGACGCTCGAGATACCGTCTATCAGATATGGAACCGCACGAGGATCGCCGATCTCCCCTAAGGACCGCGCGGCAGAAATGCGGTCCGAAGATTCGTCGTCGATTAGCACGCTAATTAATACCTCTACGGCCTGGACGGTTCCTATTCTTCCGAGAGCCCTTACGGCCTCCTCCCTGACATCAGGATCAGGATCCTCGAGACGACTGCTTACATCGGTGAATGCTATGCTGTCTGTCTTCCGGGTAATACTTCTTAACGCTTTTGTTACCTTCGCGGGTGACCCCGAACGGACGATGGTGCCCATACTAGCGTAAGTGCGGAAGATTCCGGGGCGTGCAATATTCGATACCATTACACCCAGCGGCTGTTCACTGCCTTCCCGTACGCGCACAAATACGAGCAGACTCACCGTCATTATAGCCAGCGAAACAAGCATTACGAGGTGAAAACTTTCAAGCGCCATGCCGCGCCCGAAGGGCATATAAAAGGATCCCAGGATGTCATCGAGCATGCCCCCCAGCAGCGGCCCTCCTGCCGAGACCGCGCCGGTAAGAGCCAAGTACCATGAGATATACGATATTCGATTTTTTTCCGGCGCAAGAGTGAGCATCATCTGAAATATTCCTTCCCAGAATCCCGGCGCGAGGGCTCCGGCAAACGCAGCGGTAAGAGGTACAATAACCATATAGTTCTGCGAGGTGATAAAAAAGTATCCGAGCCAACTCAAGCTTGATAAAGCGCAAAGAATAATTACCGGCTTCCTGCCGAACCTTGTCATCACAACCCCCCAGAACGGAATAACGGCAGTCCAGAGAACTCCCGAAATAAGAAACCTAATTCCAATCATGGTCTCCGGCATATTTACCCCGTAGGGCGAGGTTAGAAATGGCAGTATAAAGGGATTGAATATCGTGACAGAGAAAATAACCAGACCTACTGATAAACAAAATCGAAGGAAATCCTTATTCCTCAGTGGCTCAAAAAAAAGAGCGATCCCGAGTTGCTCCGCCGGCGGAGCGGGTACCCGGGGCATACGTACGTAGAACACAACCGTCGCAACTCCCAATCCGCTGGAAACAAGGAAGGAGAACCCATACGCCTGCAGGGTTAGGCTGGCCGGCACCATGTCTATTACTGCCGGTGCCGCGAACAGCCAGCAGACATTTATAATGTTGATTATAGCCGACCTTTTCATGAAAAATGCGATTCTTGATGATTCGGGAATAAGGTCGGCAATCCAACTGGACCAACCGGCGGTTCCAATGTTTAAACATGCCCAGCTCAAACCCATACTGATGGATACAGCCCGTATCGCGACTGATGCCGGTATGGCGTCGGTTGTGAATGCAATGGCAGCAGGAACAAGGCCGAGGAGGCGGTGGAACCCGAGGAAGCAGGTAAAGATAATTTTCCTGTTGGCCAATTTCCTGTATATGAAAATTGATAGCAGATTGGTTATTGCCATAGCCTGAACTATCGCCGCGAGTATCCCGAGCTGGGTAGACGTTGCGCCAATATGGTTTCTGAAAAAAACCCCGAATAGACCATCCGGCGTAAAGGTAGAAAGCCAGACTGTTCCGCATGAACCTAAAAATACACTAAGCCCGAAAACCGAATTGGTTCCGGTTCGAACATTGCTAGGCATCGGCAATTTTAGGATCAAGCCCGGGCAACCAACCTGCGACGTCCCCTCCAAGCATTCGCCACGGAGCGGGAGTAATTGTGTGGCCACGATCATTGAGAGGAAGGTGTACACGCTTGCCGGCGGCTCGTGCCGAAATTTTGAAAGCTATAGCTATCTCAAGCGCCTGCCGGTAATCGTGGCC
>JABGPX010000030.1 GCA_018644745.1 Spirochaetales bacterium | reverse complement strand
CTCAAGGGCGCCGAACTCTGTCTGGTGCCGACAGCGTGGCTCGGACCGGCGGAAGAGGGGGAACTTTCTCTTCGAACCAGAGCACTTGATAATACCTTTTTTGTCGCGGGAGCGGATCTTATAAATAACAGTCCAGGTCTCATCTGCCGCGGCTTGAGTATGATTGCGGGCCCTCATGGAGAAATACTGGCAAGAGCAAAGCCGGGTACAGATTGCGTAATCGACGCGGTTCTGGATCCAGAGGTTATGCTCGCTCAAAGAATCCGGGTCCCTCTTTTGCGAGACAGAAAACCCAAGTATTACAAGGCTCTTTCAGAATAAGGGAATCAGGTTCCCAGCATGGCTTCCGGATTCAGCACCTCTATTGCTTCTTCCTCCGTGAGCACGCCTTCCCGCACAACAGCTTCTTTCACAGTAATATTTTCTTCATATGCTTTGTGGGCGATCTCCGCGGCCCGGTCATATCCTATTTTTAAGGCCAGAGGAGTAACCATAGCTAGAGACAGATCTATGAGATTACGACACCGATCTCGATCTGCTTCAATTCCCCTCACACACTTCTCTCCGAATGCGTCTACTGCATGAGTCATTAAATCAAGAGCCGAAAGTGTCTCGTACGCAATCAGAGGCTGCATGATGTTGAGTTCCAGCGGGGCATTCTGGCACGCCACGGTAACGGATAAGTGCTTCCCCATGATGTGCGCCATTACCTGTATCACCATTTCCGGCATAACCGGGTTTATCTTTCCCGGCATAATCGAGCTTCCCGGCTGAAGCGAAGGAAGTCTAATTTCGCCAAGGGCAGCCCGCGGTCCGCTTGATAGCAGTCTCAGGTCCTGTGCTATCTTGAAAAGACTTACCGCCACTGTGTTTACAGCTCCCATCAGTTCCATCTGTGAATCCCTCGCCGCTATCGCTTCAAATCGGTTTCCCGCCGGTACAAACGGCCGTCCGCTGTCAACCGCGATGGCCGCGATCGCCGCCGCGGCGAACTCGGGATGGGTATTCAACCCGGTGCCGACTGCGGTGCCTCCAAGAGCAAGCTCTTCGAGATTCGTAAAGCAGGAGCGTATCCTTGCCGCACCCTTTTCCATTTGCCGGGCATACCCGGAAAATTCCTGACCTAAAGTTACCGGCACCGCATCCTGAAGATGAGTCCGGCCGAGTTTTACGACATCCGCGAACTCAGCCGCTTTTACACTCAGAATCTTTGCAAAACAATCGAGAGACTCTACGAGTTTATCCGCTTCTAATCGAGTTCCAACGCTAATGGCGGTCGGAATTACGTCGTTCGATGATTGTCCTTTATTGACATGATCATTGGGATGAACAGGGCTCCTGGTCCCCTTCCCGTGCCCGAGAGATTCATTTGCCCTATTTGCAATTACTTCATTGATATTCATGTTCCATGAGGTGCCGGAACCGGTTTGAAAAACATCGACCGGAAACTGATCATTCATTTTGCCATCAAGGACTTCATCTGCCGCCGACTGAATTGCGTTCGTTATTGTATCCTCCAGGAGCCCGAGGTTATGGTTGGCCACGGCGGCACTCTTTTTTATCAATGCAAGAGCGTTCAGCATCGGAACGGGCATTCTCAGCGGCGAGACCCCAAAGTTCTGGGATGCCCGTTCCGCCTGGGCTCCCCAGTAGGCATTTTCAGGAAGGGCTACTTTTCCCATCGAATCAGATTCAAACCGCTGCTGGATATCAGACATAATCGTTCTCCTTTTAAATGTGCCCTAAAGGTAATCAACACCGGCAGGTAGAGCAAGAGAGATAAGGCGGGTCAGGGAAGGCAGAAATAAAAAAATGAAGGATCTTAATTGCAGGAAATCTCAAAAAACTGC
>JABGPX010000031.1 GCA_018644745.1 Spirochaetales bacterium | reverse complement strand
GATCGGCTGTTTCAGAATGGAAAATCGGCGACCGGGTTACTTTTGATTCGATGGTGTATTGCGGCGATTGCTGGTACTGCCGACGAGGGGACATCAATCTCTGTGACAATCGCCAAGTGTTGGGAGTTTCACCAAAGGAATACAGACGTCACGGGGCTTTTGCTGAATACGTGGCGGTACCGGAGCGAATATTATACCGGCTTCCCGATTCAGTAAGTTTCGCCCAGGCCTCGGTGGTGGAGCCTCTGGCCATCGCGGTTCACGCGGTTGAACGTACTCCATTATCTTTGAATGACTCGGTGCTTGTCGCAGGGTCTGGGATGATCGGCTTATTGGTGATCCAGGCCGCGAGAGCTGCCGGCTGCGGAACAATAATCGCTCTGGATCTCGAGCAGAGCAAGCTGGACAAGGCTCTTGAGTTTGGCGCGGATATCGGGATTATCGCGGACTCGCCGGATCTTGGGAAAAAGATTAGCGAGGCGGCCGGCAGCAGAGGTTTTGATCGATCCTTTGAAGTGGTAGGGATAACGCCCACATTATCCCAGGCTATAGAGTATGTAAGAAAAGGGGGGAGCGTTACTCTCGTCGGTAACATCTCTTCTACAGTAGACTTCCCCCTGCAGAGTGTCGTGACGAGAGAAATAACCTTGTATGGAACCTGCAGCTCACGGGGTGAGTTCGCGGCGTGTCTTGATTTAATTGCTAGAAAAAAAGTAAACGTTGATGCCCTCATTAGCTGTGAGGCACCGCTGTCCGAGGGAGCCGAATTGTTCAAAAGACTCTACGAGCGGGAGCCGGGATTGCTGAAGGTGGTTCTCAAGCCGGGGGGCTGACCCTGTACATGCGCTCGAGATAGCTGCTCGCGCTGTCGAGATCGGGAGGGCAGGATTCAGGGAGAGACGTTAGGCGTTCCGCTGCCTCGATGTCTTTAAATCCGGACCCGGTAAGCAGCACCGTGATTTTCAATGAAGCCTCGACACTCTTTGCGTTTTTGACGCAGCCTGCCCATCCCGCGGCGGATGACGGCTCCACGAACACCCCTGCCTCCGAGCATAGCTCTCTTTGAGCGGTTTGTATTTCTTGGTCGCTTACTTCGATAACGGTTCCTCCAGTCTCTTTGACGGCGCGTAGAGCGAGCTCTCCCGCCGCCGGAGATTTTACCGCAATGGAATCGGCGTATGTGTTCGTATCGGTCAAGAGTGTTTCGACTCCATCCCGAAAACTCCTGAACAGGGCATTGCTTCCTTTGGCCTGCACCATCACGAGTTTGGGCATGATTTCAATTGCTCCCGCCATAAGCAAATCAGCAAAGCCCTTCCATACTCCGGAATATATAGCGCCGTCGCCGGTCGGAACATAGACGATATCCGGGGCAGCTCCTCCGAGCTGATTATATATCTCGATTGCCGCGGTTTTTTTTCCTTCTACTGTGAAGGGATTATAGGCGGTATTTCTGTTCACCCCCCCGAACGCTTCGGTGTATTCGATTGATAGTGTAAAAGCCCTATCATAGGATCCCTGGATGGGCACGACCTTAGCTCCGTACAGTATCGATTGTATCAGCTTTGCTTTGGGTGCCGCCGCCGGTACGAATAGGATGACATCGAGACCATAGGCCGCTCCCGCGCAGGCCATCGCCGAGCCGGCGTTGCCGGTGGACGCCAAGACTACCGAACCAGCGCCCGCGAGTTTCGCCTGTTCTGCTACCAGCATCGAAGCCCGGTCTTTTAGTGAGCCCGATGGATTGAGACTGTCGTTTTTAAGAAAAAGATTCGGTAAGCCGTGTTTGTTTCTGAGCCTTTGCGGCGCGAGAAGGGGTGTATTCCCGGCGGGATAAGCTTGCGAATTGG
>JABGPX010000032.1 GCA_018644745.1 Spirochaetales bacterium | reverse complement strand
TTCTTTTTACCGAGGATAATCGGTGTTCTGCCAAGCCTGTCACGAGCGGCGTATATACCGTCCGCCGTCAGCAGCAGGATGGAACAGGAACCCTCAATTTGCCGCTGTGCACTCTCGAGACCTTCCTCAAAGGTATCTTCATTGTTTATGAGCGTCGCGGCCAGTTCAGTGGGATTTACTTCATTATTCAATATCTCAGAAAAATGGGCGGTGCGTTTACCAAACGCAACCTTTGCGAGGGCCTCGGTGTTCTGCACTACCCCCACGGTTACGATAGCATATGTACCAAGATGGGAGCGAATGAGGATCGGCTGATCTTCATAATCACTTATAACTCCGATGCCGTAGTTCCCGTTCAGCTTCTCAACATCGTCTTCAAACTTCGATCTAAACTGCGAATTCCTAATATCGTGTATATATCGCGTAAAACTTTCGTCGTTCAGCACCGCCATTCCCCCGCGCTGCGTTCCCAGATGAGAATGGTAGTCGGTTCCAAAAAAAAGGTCATGGACGCAATCGCCTTGCGACGCGACGCCAAAAAAACCACCCATAGTGCCTCCGGTGCAAAATCATTATGCTGTTGCGAATGCCTATTATACCCTCCCCTCATCAGCAAACAAGGAATTTCCGAGCCATATTCACTCTTCTTCACATCCGATAGAATACAGGATCTTCATAAGGAAGGCATATGCTCAATAAACTGAAATCACTCTACACGGATTCCCGCGCCATGAGCTTTTTACTCAGCATGCTGGTCTTTGGCATGGTAACGGGCACCTACGGCGCGGTGCTTAACAACTATCTCCACGAAATTCTCAGCATTTCCCGTCTCGAACGCGGAATAGTTGAACTGCCGCGGGAGCTTCCGGGGCTTCTGCTCTTCCTCATTGTCGGGGCGCTCTACCGTTTCTCGGAAATAAGAATCATGTTTATTGCGATGATTGTGTCTTTTGCCGGTCTTATCGGCCTTGGTTTTCTGGGTGCCACCCGTACACCGGCGATTATGCTTATTGTTGTTTTTAGCGCCGGGGAGCATATGATGATGCCGATCCGATCGTCAATTGGAATCCATATGGCGAAAAAAGGAAAAGAAGGCCTTGCACTTGGAGGACTGGGCAGCGTTGCCAACATCGGGCAGGTTGCGGGACACTATCTTGTACCGGTTATTTTTCTGCTATTTCCGCTCATATCGACAAGCCAGGCACGTTTCAGCGTCTACCGGGCCACTTTTTTTGTAGCAGCGGCTATCCTTATTGTAGGGATCATTCTCGCGTCGAGGATTAAGGGGTCGAACCAGGTAATTAAAAGAACTAAGATCCTCTTTCGAAAGAAATTCACCAAGTACTATATCCTCGAAGTTTTCTTCGGTGCCCGAAAGCAGGTATTCATGACCTTTGCACCCTACGTGCTCATTATCAAATACGGTGCAAGGACCGAACTCATCGCGTCGCTTTACGGTATATGGTCTCTTGCGAATATCTTCCTGAGCCCTATTATCGGCCGATTGATCGACCGCATAGGTTACAAGAAAATCCTTGTTGCGGATACGGTAATTCTATTTCTCCTGTGTATCTTATATGGCTTCGCTCATCATATATTTCCTGAAGGCGTAGCATTTGTCTTGATCTGCTGCGTATTTGTACTAGATGCAATTCTTTTCATAGCGGGTATGGCAAGAACGGTATATGTGAAATCCAGTTCCGATGACAAGGACGAGGTTACCTCTACTCTCTCGACGGGCATTTCGATAAATCATCTCATCAGTATCGCAATCGCGATTGCCGGAGGAATACTCTGGGAACGTCTTGGAATGGAGGTTTTGTTTTCCATGGCGGCGATATTCGCACTTGGTT
>JABGPX010000033.1 GCA_018644745.1 Spirochaetales bacterium | reverse complement strand
TGATGGCTTTCTATGACTTCCCGGCGCAGCACTGGCAGAGCATTCGGACCAGCAATCCCATAGAATCGACATTCGGAACCATCCGTCACCGCACCAGGCGCTCAAAAGGGTGCCTCTCTCGTGACGGCATGCTGCACATGGTATTCAAACTCGGGCAGGGTGCGGAAAAGAAATGGAGACGATTACGCGGCTTCGACTACTTGACCAAGGTGATAACTGGAGTAAAGCACAAAGACGGTGTTGAGGTGACGGAGGTCGATCTGGTCGCCGCTTGTTTCATAGTCAAAATACCACTTTTAGCAATAACTCTCTGGCTCGAGGACCGCCCCAAACTTTATTCTTAATAACGATTTATTTACCTTATTTTATATACAATTTTAGGCTATAATTGGTGTCGCTAATACGCAAACTGGCAAGGTGGTTTGATGTCACTCGGTACTATTGGTGGAATAATAGCTGGTATAGGCCTATTCCTGGGAGCAATCTTCATAGCTACGGACAATTTTCTTATGTTTGTAGATGTTCCCAGCTTCATAATGGTCGTAGGTGGCGCGATGGCGGCCTCATTTATTTCCTACGAAGCTCGGTACGTAATTTTAGCTTATAAGTCTATAATTAGCATTTATTCGGCTCCTCCAATAAACAGAAATGTCCTGAAAGCTGAGATTGGCAGGATAATTCGTTGGGGCTATGCTGTCCAAAAAAATGGCATACCAGCATTAGAATCGGAAACTAAGAAGCTCAAGAATGCCGATCGCTTCCTCACATTCGGGATCGATATGGTCGTGGCCGGCTACACTGGATCAGAAGTGCGTGAAATGTTAAGCACCGCTGTTGAATCCTCTTTTGGACGAAATATGGCCCCATGCAATATTTTAAAAATGATCGGTGGGGCTTGCCCGGCTTTTGGTATGATAGGTACTCTCGTTGGTCTTGTTATAATGCTAGGTAATTTAGACAATCCGGCAGCTTTAGGACCCGCATTGTCCGTCGCGTTGATCACAACGCTATATGGAGTCCTATTTGCGCGATTAATATTTATGCCAGCCGCATCAAAAATAGAGCAGCGCGAGCAGATTGTTCGTTTTCGGAATTATCTCATTGTTGAAGGTCTAGTCTTACTAGCCGACCAAAAAAGTCCGCGCGCTATTCAAGATCGCATGAACAGCTATCTTGATCCCGCTATTCACTTCAATATCGATAAGATGAAGAAAGATTGATGTCCCGGTTAGAGACAGAATAATGGCACCGCCCCCCCCTCCACCTGCTTCCGGCGACGACGATGACATAATGGGTACATATGCTGATGCCATCACGTTGTTGATGGCATTTTTCGTATTATTCTTTTCCATCTCCAAAGTTGATCTTGACGTGATGGATGAAGTCGCAAAAGGTATGAGTTCAGCTATTGCGAAGGAAACAAAAGAAACAAAACAAGAAACAATGTCGGAAAATTTAACAGAAATTATTGCCTCCGAAGGTGCCGACGAAGTGGTAACAGTTGGTACAGATGCGCAAGGTAGCATAACTCTCGAATTAAATAGTGGAGCATTTTTCAAACCGGGTTCTGCGGAGTTACAAGACCAAGCTATTCCGGTTTTAAAACAGATGTTCGAGGAAATAGCTTCCCCAATATATTCCCAATTCAATCTCAAGATTGAAGGTCATACTGATGATGACCCCATCAATTCGCCAAAGTTTCCTTCCAATTGGGAATTATCTGGAGGACGCGCATCGACAGTCATCCGATATTTTGAGGCAGCTGGCGAAACGGGGGATGACAAGATCGCCTCCAACCGTATGCAAGCAACCGGATATGCACACACTCAACCTAAAGTACCTAACAGGGATTTA
>JABGPX010000463.1 GCA_018644745.1 Spirochaetales bacterium | reverse complement strand
GGTATTACTGCCTCCACCATAACGGTGATAACCTCAAACATATTGGTTTGTTACGATAGCGATCTCCTCACACAGGATGAAGTAGTCGGTTTAGTAGAACAGGCGATTTCATTACACTCTTTAAAAGTCTTTAAAGAAGAACGGCTCAAGAAAAACGCCTCCATTGTGCAGGAACGGAGCATTCAGGAAGAGCCTATTTCAGAAATTGTAACCCGTGTTGCAGCGTCTGGTGTTACATTGGTATTCACGGCCCTCAAGAGAAGGCGTTTGGGTATTGCAGGGGTTGTCGGCAGCAGTTTCATAAAGCGTCTGACATCCATTCCGGCAATGACAAGCCTTACTCTCGCTTGGCCGATACTCAAGAATGGAATTAGCTCTCTTGTTCGTGACAAAAGGCCCAACGCGGATACCCTGAGTTCTACGGCTATTGTCTCCAGCCTGCTTGCCGGAAGGGACCTTTCTGCACTCATCATAATACTACTAGCCGAATCTGCCGAATTGCTTACAGCATACAGCATGAAACGCACCCGGCGTGCCATTAGAGATTTGCTGTCCGTCGGCGAGGACCAGGTATGGAAGATTGCTGAGGATGGAACTCACGTTCGGGCACCTATTCATGAAATTGCGATAGACGACACCATAATCGTGCACACCGGAGAAAAAATTAGCGTTGATGGGGAGATATCCCATGGAGTTGCTTCTATCGACCAGTCACCTATTACCGGTGAGTTCATGCCGGCCAACAAGAAACTCGGAGATGAGGTGTTTGCAGGAACCGTCGTAAAAAATGGACTTATTTTCGTAAGAGCCCAGAAGGTAGGCGACGAAACCGCGGTGTCTCGGATATTTCATCTCGTGGAGGAGGCATCTCATCGTAAGGCGCAAATTCAAGCTTACGCGGATAAGTTTTCCACTCGGTTTATTCCGGTAAATTTCGCCCTTGCCATGATTGTATATCTGGCAACCAGGAGTCCTACGCGCGCGCTCAATATGCTCATCATTGATTATTCATGCGGTGTAAGGCTCTCCACCGCTACCGCTCTCTCCGGTACTATCGCTGCGGCGGCCCGTCAGGGAGTTCTGGTGAAGGGCGGTAACTATATCGAACAGCTCGTAAGCTGCGACACCCTTATTTTAGATAAGACAGGCACGGTTACTGAAGGAAGGCCGATCGTGACCACGGTTGCGCCTACCGATCCAGATACAACTCCGCGTATGCTAATGGAATATGCAGCCGCCGCGGAAGAAACAGCCACCCATCCCATGGCAATGGCAATTCTCTCCCACGTAAGAAAATCCGGATGGCAAATTCCAAAGCATGGCGATACCAATATCGCGACAGGAATGGGCGTAGAAACAACGATAGGGAAACATCGGGTACGGGTCGGTAATCGAAGATATATGAGTGAGCATGGAATCGATGTCACTCCTGCTCACGAAACGGTTTCCCGGATTGCACAGAGAGGCGAAAGCTCGATCTACATAGCCAGCACGTCAAAAATCAAAGGAATTGTGGGAATTCAGGACACCTTGAAGGGTAACATGAAAAAAGCGCTCAACAGGATCCGGAAGACGAGTATTGATGACGTTATTCTCCTTACCGGCGACGTTGAGCAGCAGGCGGAAGTTGTGGCCGCCAGGATTTTGGCAGATGCGTTTCATGCAGAGGTTCTTCCGGAGAATAAATCAGAAGTGGTCATGCAGCTGCAGTCAAAAGGAGTGCGTGTTATCATGGTGGGTGATGGGATCAACGACGCACCCGCGCTTGCGTACGCTGATGTAGGAATCGCAATGGGCGGTACACGGACCGACATTGCGATGGAAGCGGCTGATATTACTATTTCCAGAGACGACCCCCTTCTGCTTCCCGGCGTGATCGGAATGGCCACCCGCTGTATGTCTATAATCAAGCAAAATTTTGCCGCCTCGATCGGAATAAACTCCGCGGGGCTTCTTTTAGCGTCCTTCGGTGTACTTCCTGTCTTCTGGGGCGCGGTGCTGCACAACGCGACAACCATCGCGGTAGTTGCGAATTCCGCTCGTATGCTTTTCTTTGATATTGAAGAGGGCAAGTGATGGCAGGCAAGCGAGTAGCAGCAACGGATCTATCAATCACCGTCGTCCATAAGCTGCCCGGAAGGCTTCGATGCCGACTGTCTCACGAACCCCGGAATTGGGTATCAATGAAAGCGGCAATTTGCGCACATCCCGGAATAGGCCTGCTCGCGTACGCGGCGGTAACGCGCTCGATTCTTGCGATACATGATCAAAAAGAGATCTCGCAAGAGGAGTTTATCATAAGATTGTCGGTAGCTATTTCTAAAGAGCATGAAATGGCGCCGGTAAGATTACTCGCCAGCCCTCAGCGTGAAGCGATGAGTATGCTTCCGATGTTTGCAGGTTTGGTTCTAGCCGGTGCAATGGTCGCTAATTTCCTGCCTCGCATGGCACGTTTTCGGCGGTATGCGCGTTTTGCCGCGGGAGTCAGTACTACCCTCGCGGTGGTTGAACATGGGTACAACGAGGTACAGGAAACAGGAAATCTTGATCCCGAGGTGCTGTCTGTAATCTACCTCGTCTATTCGCTTATTCAAGGCAAAGGGCTGTCGGCGAGTATGGTAACCTGGGTAGCTTCTTTCGGAAGACACCTCTTCGCGCCGCCTCTTGAGGGAATACTTCTCAAAGTAAAAAGAGAGATTTCGAGCGATCCGGAGAATCCCTCTTTCGACGTAGCAGTGGCGCCGGATACACAGCAGCCGAGGTTTTACTCATTCTTGAAGTATTTTCAGACGATTGTCACTGATGCATTGGCCGGAGGAGATATCGGCCGAGATCAGCTGATAAGCAGAATACGAGACGTAACTAATCAACATGACAGCATTCTCGAAGGAATCGGGAAACTTGATACCAACATTACTATTAGGATAGACTAAATCGGAGGAACAAATGGCGTTGAATACACAGCACATAACAGGCTTCTTTATAGGACTCGGTGCAGCAACCGTAGGATTCTATGCGTACAAAAAAAACCAGGACAAAGTTGATAGTTTTCTTGCCAAGCAAGGCATAAAGCTGCCCGGCAATGCCGGACGGGATGTATCCAGTCTTTCATTGGAAGATTTGATGCGCGATAAAGAACATTTAGAAGATGTTATTGCAGAGCGAGAGCATCAAGCTGCCGCACCGGAACCGGAATCTGAGCCACAGGAAAAGAAATAGTTTTACACGCGGTCCGGACCAAGTTCGGGCATTGGAATGAATTCGTCACCGGGCTGTTTCTCTTTATGCCGGCCAATGGCAAGAATTTCCCGCCAGCATTGCACGACATTTCGCCTTTCCGGGATCGGCCAGTCGATCGCTTCCCGAAGCTTGGCCAGGTTTCGTGAGGGTACGGTCGGAAAAAGATGATGCTCGACATGCTCGTCCAGCCCAGCGTAGAAAAACTTCAATATAGGAGATACTTTAACTCCACGGGTGCATAATCGCTGATTCCTGGTTCCCACCTTGAAGAGTACATGGATTATGAAATAGAAAATGTCGCTCAGCGCGTCCAAGCGTCGCGAAAAGACGATCTTATGACGCATCTCGTGCTCCATGCCATTTAGAAAGCCGAAAAGGAACACAAAAAGCAGAAACGGGACAACTCCTAGCAGAAGGTGATAGCGCGCCGCGAAAATGGTCAGCCACGCTGTCGCTGCCAGGCAGCCGGTGTGAACGATAAGGCGTGCCGCTCCCTCTATCGTGCTCCGCCGGTTTAGCTGCTTTAGAGTCTCGCGGTTTATGTCCGGCCGCTCCCAAGTCTTGGCCTCGTTATCCCACTCACGGTTTTCAAGTTCAGTACGGGTTGCAAAATCTAATATCATGTTTCTTTATAGCGGCATAAAAATATTTGGTCAATTTCCGCTCTGTCAAATCCGGCGAAATGCCGTTTCTACGGCTTCCGCCTGCCCCTTTGGAAGGCCCGCATCATCAGCAAGTTTTCTCCACTTCTCCAGCCCGCCTTTCACGTCGCTGATGATTCGGTCAGGTCGGCGCACATCCGCTGCTTTTGCCGCCTCAATGAGATCGATCATGGTAAATCCATCACGTTTACCGTTGCACCGCATCTGCTGCTTATCAACCCAGCGAGAACTTTCCTTGAATGAGAAGGTTATATCGTATGCCGGAGCGAGAGCCCAGGATCCGTCCGTATCCATGAGGAATGCGTGATTTTTCGAATGGTCGTCCTGGTTCCGGGCGAGGATATTGAAAACCATACGCCGGTACAGCTCGGTAAGCGAGACTTGCGAAAGGCCTAGGCGGCGGGCGGTAAGAAAGAGTGTTTCGTATTCGGTGTTCCCCGGGGGATTTCGGTCCTGATGAGCAATACCGCAGAACGTGTGAGCATGAATTTTAGTGTTTTCGATCCGGTCAAACCGACGCGTCATGAAGTGGGCGCGAGCGCCGTCGGAGTGCAGTTTTGACTCCATCATGGTTATTCCGGACTCCACGGCCATACGGTGATATGCGTATTCCAGCCGCCCGACATTCTGATCCGAGAAATGCTCCGCGTTTTCAACATCCGCGAACTTGATTATCCAATGATCGAAACCTGTCGGGCAGTTAGCCTGCCCCGACATAACCTGCCGTGTTTCTTCATTGTATGCGATAATTGCCTTCGCTTTCGCTCCGCCTGCGCTGGTGCTTACCTGTATGAGTTTGTGCAGCTGCTCTTCATCCTCTACCTTCTTTAGTGAAGCCTCCTGTTGCTGGAGTACCTGACGAGCCACATCAACAAGCTCGCTAGTGGAAGTGAAAAACGGCTGATTGGCGGATGTATCGAGGTCTGGCTGAAACTCAAGCGCTCCCATGCCTCTTTTCCCGATATACCCCAGCCGCTCGACCGGGGTGAGATCATCGAAGGAGATTCCCTTCCGTGCAAGCCAGGCACGCATAAGCGAGTTGCCGAAGTTTTCGGTAAGCGAATCCGCCAGCAGCCCGGGCAGACCCAGGAAAGTGGGGAGGGCTTGGTGCTCCGGAAAACGGTACACAGTTTTGGAAAGCGGCATAATAATTGGACTGATTTCGAATCCCGTACGGAGGAAATCATCGTCATACTGAACCTCCGCGTTACGGTCCTCCTCTATCCAGGCGACAGCACCTACCCGCCGGCCCCACAGAAATACCTGCAAGGCGTCAAATTCCGCCACCTAACTCTTCTCCGGTTTCGCGGTTTTGAGTTTTGCAAGGAAGGGCGTCGGCCCTGTTGTCCGGAACGGCACAGGTTTATCAACCTTCTCTAGAGGTGTCTCATTGGGCAGTTTAAGAAGGTTTTCGATTTCCGCATGCCGGTCCATAGCCCGTAGTGTACGCAGCAGGATATCGGTGCCAACGGTTTCACCGCCTAAAAGCCGGTACAAAGTCTGCCGTAAAATGCCCGATTTTTCAGCGAATGCCGTTACCGTGCCTAATTTGTTTATATGTGCGTTTAGCGCCTCACCGATCCCCTTTTGCAGAGCTTCTATAGCGGCTGTTCTGGCTTCACTTTGTCTCATATTATAGACAGTATAACATCATATGGTATAATTTGTCCAATTTTTTGGACACTTCTATGATCTATCAAATGATCACATGGATAGAATGGCACTTCGAACTCTTGTGTCTATTATATTAGACATGCATTACAATAAACAATCTTTCTGTCAAATTTATTGTACATTCTTGCTGCATAGTTCACCCGAACTACTTCTCGGTTAAACTGAACACACCATCCCACTTTGCGGCGGGAGGGGTTTTTAAGTATTTTGTGCATCGGGTTTTATATAAGTTCGCAGGTCCGTCTTCCGGATCGATCCGGAGAATTTCGGTTAGCATCTTGAGGGTTTTTTCCCACTCCCTGTTTTCGAATTGCTCGAGCGCTTCGTCGAAATGCTCAACTATTTCGAGTGTAGTCTTCGAGGTGAAATTGGATTTTTCTATTAATTCGTAAAGCCTGATCGGCTCGGATATTCCGACCACCCGTACGCGGTCAAGTTTTCGGACTGTATAGCCGCCATCTAGTTCATTATAAGTAGGCTCCGAAACAAGTATCCAGGTGCCGTATTGCTTATTAACCCCTTCAAGGCGTGCGGCGAGGTTTACCGCGTTGCCCATCATCGTATAATCCATCTTTTGCGTAGTGCCCATATTCCCGACAACGATGTCGCCGGTGTTCACTCCTATACGGGTTAACAGCGGGGCGGGGCTCGATCCATTCTGCATAATACGCTTGTTAAGCTCCACTTCCAGGCTCTTCATTTTAACCGCAGCGTAACAGGCCCGTTCCGCGTGATCGGCGTATTCTACCGGCGCACCGAAAAATGCGAGAATCGCGTCGCCTTCGAATTTATCAATAGTACCTCGCTGATCAAGGATAACATCACTCATTTCGGTCAGATATTGGTTCAATAGAGACACGAGATCGTGCGGATCGAGCTGCTCAGAAACGGTTGAAAATCCCCTAAGGTCTGTGAACATCGCGGTGAGATGTTTCTTTTCACCGCCAAGGTTCAGTTTTTCAGGATTTTGTATAAGGTCATTGATAACATCGGTTGAAAGATAGTGCGCGAAAGCGTTTCTTATAAAGCCTTTTTCCTGTTCTGTTTGCACGAACTTTGTAACACTCAAGGCGAGGAATGTAAAAAGGACATACAAACTCGGAGTTATAAGATTTATATACATTCCGGTGAAGAAGAATAGAAGATATATACCAGCCATGATTACAACGACAAATCCTGCTCCCGTGATGAGAAGAGGAACGGGCTTGAGTTTCTGAAGCAGCAAGGTAATCGGCACGCTGACAATGAGTCCCAGTAACAACGAGTACCACCAGGGGAAGTGGTCCAGGAACCTGCCGGCAAGTATCGTATTGACTACTGAGGCATGTGTGCCCACGTTCATGTATTCTTCCTGAAATGGATTGACACCTATATCAGTAGTAGAGGTTCCCGTGTAGCCGATGAATATGAATTTATCCGGTATGTTATCGGCGAGGGTCGTGCGAACTTTCATCAATTCATCGTATAGTGCCCGGGTTCCGTCGAAAACTTCGCCGACGAAAGCCATTAGGTCCGTAATTCCGGCAACTTCCTCCGGGGTGTACTCATCCGAGTCAATTAGCGACTGATACTCGGCAAGGATATTCTCCACCGACGGTCCATTCAGGAATAGACCGAGCTCTTCAAAAAAGTAAAGTCGGTAATCCCTGTAATCGGCAATCAATGATGGGTCTGCGCCATTCAGCAGATCTTTTTGGAGGGTCTGTAATTCTTGGTATAGGTCCGGCAGCGGGAAGTCACCAGCGTAGAAGGTGAGGTAGCCTTCGTTATTCATGATCTGCAGATTACTCGCAAGATCGGATTCGAGTTCATCGTGAAGGACTAAAGTGTAATACGACATCTGCTGAAAACTGTCCTCAAAGAGCTTTTTAGGCCAGTTGATCAGGAACCGGTTGTCATCAGTAAGAGGTATTGAGATGTCAATCGTTCCCTTATCAGGGTGTTCAGCTCCGCGAAGCACGATTCTCGTTTTTTGTACTTCCACTATCGGATTCCCCAGCCAATCCAATAACGGCGCCAGCCCGAGCTGTGAAATGAGTTCACCGTTATATCGATAAAGGAGATCCACGCGCCGCTGTACACCGTCCGGGTCCACTTCCACTCTCGGGAATCCGGCTCCTTTCGCTCCGCTTATAACCGGCATGATCGACGGATTGATATCAATCGCCTCGTGGAGCGGTGATTCATCTATGATATTGAGGGTTTTCACAGAGAATGCTTCCAAAGCATAATCCCGAAAATCATCCGAAACCGTGTCATCAACCCAATCCAGTATATTCAAAGTCATGAAAGTATTGCCGAAAAATCGCGCTGCATTACCCAGATACTGATCGTTGTCCCGCTCGATTTTCTTCACCTCGGCAAGAAGGAAATCCATATCTGCCGCCGTGTACGAAGCGAGCTCCTCCACAAAGACCTCAGCGTCTTCAATTGAGATCCGCTTTTCCTGGATAGCTTGAAATAATCCGGTGAAATTCTGTTCGATCTCGGAGAATTTCAGGTAGAATAAATCGGGCAGATCCTCGTTCAGATATGCCGCATCAACGCCGCGCGGACTGCGGTCTACGAATTCAACATCAAATGTTGTATATCTTGCGTTGAACTCCTTAAGCAAAATAAGCCCCTCGGCCATGAAATCACGACTCAGCGGGTACATGTTGATGTTGTTTATCGTTGTGTCGTCGATGACTAAGAGCAGCAGCGAATCATTTTCTTCGATTGGCGGTTTCATCTTCAAAAAAAGATCATATATGCGCCATTCGAAGTTCCTAAGGCCCAATAAGTTCAGCCCGAGTAATAACGCACCGACAATCACGGGAAAAAAAAGACCGATTCTCTTTTTCATACTACCTCATTCTGATTTGATCTACTAACCAATTCAGTGTAGACTATTACCAAAGACATTTTAACTCTACCGAATACCAGGGGCAATTTCCAGGAGAAAAAGATGAAAAAGAGCCATTTGGTGTCACTTATGCTTTTATTATTTACCGCGCAGATTGTATTCTCACAATCAAACGAGATTCTCGATCAACTTTTAGACGAGGAAAGGGCGTCACTTGGGAGAGCCTCATATCTTGTGTTTATGGCTTCCGGAATCGCCTCCGAGGATTGGACCATCGAGCGTTCAATCCAGGAACTGCATTCACGGAATTGGGGACTCGAGGAATTCGGTGCTGATACGCATGTAAAAACCGGCGTATTCGCCCTGATGATAATGAAGGAGTTTGGTATGAAAGGCGGCATAATGTATGCAATTATTCCCGGGCCCCGTTATGCTGCCCGGGAATTTTCATACCGAGGATTCGTACCGGGTGTCGCGAGCCCGGGCAGGATTCTTTCGGGTGCCGAAGTAACGCATATCCTTGGAAGCGCGCTTGATTTTCTTGGGGAACGCGAGGTGTCGGAATGAAAAAAAGAATCAATTCTTTCATAGGAGTGCTTTTCTTACTGACATCTGTCGCATATGCGGATACGGTCGTGGATTTTGGCGGGACCATAGCCAACCGTACCGGAATGAAGATAGCGGATGTTACGAGTCTGAGTCAGAGCGATTCCCTCACCTTGTGGTTTGCCGCATACAGTCCCACCCTCGAGTTTCTTATTCGCGGCGGGTATAATTTCTCCTATAATCAGATATCCGATCCGGCCATTCGACATATCCCGGATGTTCAAAAGTTTTATCTAAAAGGCAACATACCAACCACGAATTTAGGATTGAGCAGATTCGGATACTACCTCGGAAGGTTTCAATTTCGGGATTCTACGGGGTTGATTGTCGATCAGAATCTGGACGGGTTGCGATTTAGTTTTTTCTATCCGCAAGCTTCAGTCGAGTTTTCAACCGGCGTGAGTATTCTTCCCAATAAGCGTTCGAACCCGGTATTACTGTCAAAGAGCGATCAGAATGACTATACGGACAACGGGACGATTATGGGTTCTCCTCGTTCCGTAGGCCTCCTGCAGGTGGCGTTTAATAACGTTTTCCAACAGCAATTGACAATTATTGCCGGGTTCCAGGAGGATTTAAGGCATTTGTTCCCTTCTAGAAACATTTCGTTAATACCGGAAGGACAAACGGCCATAAATCCTTCGGCGGGTGGTCTTGTGGATATGCAGTTTGGCGGGTTTGGTTTGAGAGGAAATATTTACGATGGGTTATTCTATAGCCTATTCGGTGTGGGGGAGAGCGGTCGAACCCTTGCCTATATTACTGAAGCAGATACCGTTGCCGGAACATATCAATACGTGCCGATCCTCTCTGGAATGGGAGGTTTGGGCCTAAACATGTATCTTCCTCACTTTTTAAGTTCGGCCGTCGAGGTGAAAGGAATTGTATCCACCGGAGATGATTGGACGGACCGCGATTCATTTTATGAGGGAAGTACCTCCTTAACTCCTGCTTTGTTCATGCCGGTGACGGCGAAACCGATGTCTTTCGTTTTTGGCCCTTCCCTTGGAAATCTTATTGCAATTAGGGCTTCATACTCGCTTAAACCGCTGAGTTGGATTCCCGGCACGCTGACCGATCAGTTCCAGGCCCATATCAAATACGACGCTTTTCTGCGTTTTATCGATGGTCCAATTTCCGTAAGAATACCGAATACCGTGTCCGACGATATGTATTTGGGGAGCGAAGTTTCGCTAACATTGGGTTTCAGACCGTTTTCCGATCTCGGCGTTTCGCTGCAGACTGGAGTATTTTTACCGAATGCGGTATCCGATGGTCCTTTCGATACCGACGGGAGCAGAGATGCTCGGGTGAAGATCGAATTATCCGGATCATTCAGTTTTTAGCTATTTCTTGTAGTATATTGTAGAAATGACATATATAGATGTGCGTAGTCTATAGAGGAAGGTGATTTATGAAGAAAACGCTTTTCATCATCCTAATGGTGGCACTTACGTTTCCAGCGATGGCTCAAAACGCAACCGTCCAGCGGGTTTCGGGTAAAGTTGAGATAATGCGTCCTGGCGAGTCCTGGACCTCCGTCTCGACCGGCTCTTCTTTTCCTGTCGGCGCTACGATTTCCACCGGTTTCCGATCTTCGGCCGTCCTGCTTGTGGCCGGATCTGAGATTACGGTTCTTGCACTGACAAGGATGAGCGTAGACGATCTTGTAGAAACTCCCGATACCGTAACAACAAGCCTGAATCTCAGAACAGGCAAAGTTCGCGCTCAAGTACGAAGTACTGAAGGGAAAAGCATCAATTTCCGGCTGAGAAGCCCCGTATCGACTGCCGCTGTGCGAGGAACTGAGTTCGTTTTTGACGGATTTCGTCTTGAGGTAATTGAAGGCGCGGTGCAGTTTTTCAATAAACTCAACGAAAGCCGCTTCGTTTTGGCCGGCAACTGGAGCCAAACCACAGGCGGCAGCGGGCCAACCGATCCCCAGGACAATCAGCAGGCGGATTTGAGTGTTTCAACTGATACGTCCGGCGATAGCGACGGCGGCGATGGAGCCGATGATGTTCCGCCGGTGATGGGACAGCTCATCATCAACGTCCAGCCTGACGCCTCCGAAGGGCAGTAGGAGACAGAGATGAAGAAAAAATGGATACGATTTATCATTATTTTCGTCGGCACAATTGCGGCGTTTGCATGTTCGCTCGGGACAGATATTGATACCCCGGCGGGTACAATCACCTTTGCTTTCCCAAAAGGGGTCCTATCCAAGGGCCTTGGTGAGGATACGTACAGAGTAGATATATACTATGGACT
>JABGPX010000034.1 GCA_018644745.1 Spirochaetales bacterium | reverse complement strand
CATCCCGCTATGGGTCCAGATTTCCAAGAAAATCGGTAAGAGCAAGGCATATATACTGGGAATAGCAATCATGTCTATCGGGGTACTCCTCCTTGCATTCTTCGGCGGGGAAGGAAAGGTCATCTTCGCATTTGTGATTATGGCCGGATCCGGAATCGGTCTTTCTACCCACTACGTTATGCCTCACTCGATTCTCCCGGATGTGGTTGAATACGACGCTATTAAGAGCGGTGTTCGAAGAGAGGGTGCTTTTTCAAGCTTGTGGACTTTCTCGAGCAAAATAGGCCAGGCCTTAGCTCTTGCACTCACCGGCATAGTGCTCGACCTGTTCAAATATCAAGCAGATGCCGTTCAGCAGCCTCTTGCGATTACCGGAATCAGGCTGCTTTGCGGTCCGATACCGGTAGTGTTTTACGTCGCGGGTATCATCGTTCTGGCATATTATCCAATCTCCCGCGCTTATTATAAAAAGATGATGGCTGACGGAAAGATTCCGGAGGGGAAAATATTAGAAGCTGACACTCCCTGAGCTGGCGCCTCAGATTCATGTAAGAATGAATTACACGCCTGGGAGTTCGCCCACCATCACATTCACATTTCGCCTTCTGCCGTTACGATAATACGTAATCCTGACGGATTCACCGATCTGTATATTCTTCTCGAGGAACAGGGTAAGATCCTTGAGCGCATCTATCGGCCGGCCATTTACCGCGACAATAATATCACCGCCCACCGGAATACTCCTCATCCTCGAATACCTGACACTTGAGGTGCTGCCCTGAAGACCCGCGTTATCGGCAGGACCGTCGGCAGCCACGCCCAGCAGCAGCAGCCCGGCATCAACAGGAATTTTAATATCCGCCTGCGCAAGGAGCTCGATCACGCCGACATTGAGGTTGACTGAAGTTATGCCAAGCCAGGGATGAGGATAGCTACCCTCCCGGATCAGTACCGGAATTACCTCACTCACCACGTTGGATGAAATCGCAAATCCAATACCCGCGCTCACTCCGCTCGGGCTGATGATAGCAGAGTTCACACCTATGACCTTTCCATCGAGATCGAGAAGAGGCCCTCCTGAATTCCCCGGGTTTATCGGAGTATCAGTTTGTATTGCTTCGCTTATAAATTGATCGTTGGAGTTCTGTATCACCCGCCCCAATGCGGAAATAACACCAAATGTAAGAGTTCGGTTAAAGCCAAATGGATTCCCGATGGCTGCGACAAACTGACCGACAATGAGCGAATCCGAGTCGGCGAGTTCGAGAGGCTCGAGCCGTGCGCCCCACGTTCTGATTTTCAGCACCGCAAGATCGGTGCCGGGATCAGCCCCAATTACCTCCGCCTTGAAAAACTCATCTTCGCCAAAAGAGACCATAACAGTCTGTGCGTTTTCTACCACGTGATAGTTCGTAACAATATGGCCATTAGTATCCCAAATAAAGCCGGAGCCCGATCCCTCCTGCGATACCGTACGATTAAATCTATTCGCTACAATCGATGTCGTAGTAATATTAACCACCGAGTCAGCAGAGTTCTGATAGACGTCCTGCACGCTTTGCTGCAGATCAAGTACCGTCGCCAGTTGAGCGAAAAGTTGGCCGCTTAAAAGAATCAATCCATATAAAAGTAGCCCGGCGGCCCGGGCGATTATTCGTCGCTTATCATTCATACAGCAAAAATTACGGAATATAGAGAAGAATAGCTACAGGGCACGTCGAAAAACCCACATTTTGTTCTGCCGACAGACGGTTTCACGCATAAATCGGAGCGACGCTCTACAAATTGTTTATTATTTGATATATGCCCCAAAGCTTGCTAGTTTCATGCCGCAACATGCTTCGGGATATATTCCTCA
>JABGPX010000035.1 GCA_018644745.1 Spirochaetales bacterium | reverse complement strand
ACTTCACTGTAGCAAGAAGAAGTCTTGAAACATGCGATACTTACGAGCCTATGGGAGAACCGCGGGAGTTCATCAGAGACTTGAGAAAAAGTCTGCCAATTAAGGATGAACTCTACACCTAACGAGACTCGGACGGGATTTATAGTCATGAAATACAGAGCTCTTATACTGGCACTCACATTCGCAATTATATTTTCAGCATGCCAAACTACACCCGAAGAAATCCCACTCGATTTGCAGCCTCGAGAATTTTTCCAGAAAGCTCAGGAAGCAGTAGTTGAAAGGACGGATTACGAAACAGCTCTTTTCTACTATCAAACTTTTCTTGAGCGATACCCCGACGATATTCAGCGATCCGTGGAAGCAGAATACGAAATTGCTTTTATCCGATACAAACAGAATGATCTGGAAACAGCAAAGGTCCTTTTCAGTAATCTTCTAGCAAAATATGGCGAAGCAGGGGCGGAAGTCCTTCCCCAATGGCCCTATACCCTATCAACAAAAATACTTGAGAAGTTAACCGTTCCCGCAGAAGAATAGCAGCTACCGGTAAAATAAAGAGCTACTGCGGCAGAATAATCGTATGAAGCTCTATATCTAATGCCTTCGCGTCTGCATATACCATTTCTTTCGTGACTTTCCCCCGCGGCCTTGGATGAGGCGGCGCGTCTCCAACCAAAACAACCAACCGTGATTCAGCTGCCCAGGGGAATCCATGAACTCCGGCGTACAGCGCTTCATACACCGCTTCTGGTATATCCCGACCACCAAACACGCGGATAGAATCTAAAGCACGCTGGGCTGCGGACATATCCGGCTCAAAAGGCATTACACGAGTGACATACTGCTCCATGTAATCTTTATAGAAAACAATCCCGAAACGAAGGTTATCAAATCCCTTGGCGATTTCTTCGAGGAGCGGGACAAGAGACGTGCGCAAATGAGGCATGTCATTCTTCATGCTTTCTGTAGTATCGAGGGCGAGCACGAGATCAAGATTCTTGCCGGATATCGAGCCCACAATTGCTTCCAGCTTATCAAGGATATCCTCTTCTCCGGTGGATAGAATCGCCTCTCCACCGCCTTCGGCGGCTATCTCGCGGTATTCATCGAGCGTATCAGACATATAATTGTCTTCCGGCGGCCCTTCCAGGGGTTTCTGAACAACCCGCATTATAAAGGGATTATCCGTAAAACCGTCTTCATAGCTGCCGAACGGCAAGGTAAAAGCGCGCACATTTAAATATGTGCCGTCGAGTACCTGTAATTCGCCTGATCGAGTCCATGAATATCCATATTCTACAATGTAGGGAATATATATATGAAATGACTCACCCAGATCGGGATGCGGTTCAACGCTGGAATCTATGAGTGAATAGAGTCCTTTAGAGGTGTCGAGGAACTCTCCATCCAAAATCCGTCTTTCATCACCATTCTGCGGATGGTAATCCGGGTTTCTAAGAGCATACACGGCTTCCTTTCTGGTCGGATCGGCCGTAGATTCAGTAATCAGCACGCTATTAATACCAGGTTTTTTCCGAATCCAGAGGTGATACCCCCCATCTTTACCCTGTTCAATCGCGATATCCCCTGGTTTTATTGTAAGGTCCTCGCAAAATACCAAGCCGCTGACGCTGATGACCAGTATTATATAAAGGTGGCGTATCCAGCCGGTGCTGCCGCGTAAAAAATTCAATATACTCATACTCATATCATCGGAAAATGATCGTGTATGTTTTAATTTTCTTCATTTTTCGTTAAGGTTTATGGTATGGAAAATAGCTTAAAAGCAGTTGTTATAGGGTCGGATCACGGAGGACTGGAAATCAAGGCACGGATCAAATCGCACCTAACCGAT
>JABGPX010000922.1 GCA_018644745.1 Spirochaetales bacterium | reverse complement strand
GAACTCACATTGGAATATAAAATAGGTGATGATTGGTATAAGGAAACCCTGGTGCACACGATCACCATGTATCACCGAAACGCCGTCACCTGGGATGACAATAGAAAAGCATCAGCCTTTGTAACCGCGAAAGACCCGGTCCTGCTGGACGTATCCAAGAACATCGCCGGAATCGCACGAAGCCGCGGTATAAAAGAGATTAACAATAACTTGTCGATTGCTATAGCGTTGCATGAGGCAATCTCTCTCTACGGAGTTAATTACGTAGTAGACCCGAGCACGCCCTACGAGAAGTACTCCGAAGTTAAGGATCTTGTTGACTATCTTCAGTTCCCGAGATCTACCCTCCGGTATAAGGCCGGCGACTGCGACGATCTGTCAATTCTTTACTGTGCAATGCTAGAATCCGTGGGCATTGATACCGCATTTATTACCGTCCCTGGACACATATACATGGCCTTCTCGACAGGCATGAAAGTCGGAGAGTTGCGGGGAGGATTACTCGAATTTGACGAAATAATTATTCGGGATGATATGGTCTGGATCCCGGTCGAGATAACCGTGCGCGACGAAGGGTTCCTCAAGGCGTGGCAGGCAGGCATGGATGAATGGCTTCGGTTCGAGCCCGGTGGAGCAGCGGGATTCTATCCCATGAGTGAGGCATGGGAGCTCTATCAACCCGTGGGTGTCAAAGAGCCCATGGACAACCTCGTATTTCCAGACGACGATTCAGTGCTGAGCGCCTATATGGATCAAGCAACCAAGTTCCTGGACACCCACATCAAACCACTTATCGACTCGATAAAAGGGGCGATTGAGACCGGCGGAAAGACGGCACGGAATATGAATAAACTCGGGACCCTATATGCAAGATACGGTAAGTTACAGGACGCCGAAGAGGTCTTTCTGGAAGCGGCAGAGCTCGGAGAATACGCGCCGGTTTCAATCAATCTCGGCAATCTCTACTTCATACAGAGCCGACCCGAGGACGCGCTGATATATCTGAATTCGGCCAGGGAAATTATCCCGGATAATGCGAGGCTTGTCCTGACTCTGGCAAGGGTTCACTACGAGCTCGCCGATTACGCCAAAGTGGATGAGCTGTTCGCATTTGTGAAAGACAGAGAGCCCGCGCTGGCCGCTCAATTCTCATACCTTGATATGACAGGCGGCGAAGGAACAAGGGCGTCGAACTTCCGTGATATGCAGGGGGTGGCCTTATGGCAAGAATGAAATCCGCGCTTCCGGCGTTGGTTGTTCTGCTCATCCCCCTGATTTTTGGCTGCGAAAATCCGCTCGGTGAGATAATCGAGGAAAAGGTAAAGGAATACTCCGGAAAATTACCTCAGATAACCATATTTGATCTATCCGGGAATTCGATTACCAATGACACGACGGTCGGTTTCACATTCGACGGAAATAATATCAGCGCTTGGCTTATTACCGAGACCAGTGAAATACCAAGCGTTGATGATCCGCTTTGGAGCAGCGATGCTCTGGGAAGCTATATTCTGCCGGAAAACGATGGCGAATACACCTTATATGCCTGGGGGAAGGACGCGGAAGGCTCTATCAGCGCACCGTTGAGTGTCACAGTAACCCTCGATTCCACCGCGCCGGTTATAGGAACTTTTGAGTTCACCGACCTTGTTTCCTCTTATACCACTCAAAGCTCGGTGGCTCTTACCCTTGCCGGTAGCGAAGACATAGACTGGTGGGCTGTAACATTGTCGAACAGTCCGCCCCCTAAGGGAACATCCGAGTGGAAGAGTGAAAAGCCTGTCGACATCGACCTTTCGAAAGAAGCTGAAGGCAGCAAGAGTATTTACGTGTGGGCACTCGACACCGCGGGGAACACGAAC
>JABGPX010000036.1 GCA_018644745.1 Spirochaetales bacterium | reverse complement strand
CCAGCGGAACCGGCGTGGCCCTTGCCGAATACAGGCTCAGATTGGCCCAGCAGGCAAAAGAGCATCCAATGCTTGCCCGGTATACTTGTGATGTTGCCGCCCTACTCAACAATGCTTGCTTGAGCGGCGAGGGAGTGCTCATCGAAGGCAGTCAGGGAACACACTTGTCTCTAGCACTCAGCAGAGATTATCCGTACTGCACCTCTGACAACTGCACCGCTACCGCCTTTGCCGACGACGCGGGGCTTGCATGGCAGCACATCGAGGATGTGGTTCTTGTGATAAAGGCGGTGCCGTCACGCGTCGGCCGGGGGCCGCTGCCGGGGGAGATAGGCGATGAAGAGCAGGACAGATTAGACATCGCCGAGTACGGTGTCACCACCGGGCGTCGAAGAAGAAAAACATTGGAGATGCCCTGGGATTATGTAGAGGAAGCGGTGCTGCTGAATGGCCCTACGCGGATCGCCCTTACGTTCTGCGATCACTATGATCGCGAATACACTGTTCCCGATAAACCGACTGCGACAGTTCTCGATCTGATAGAAAAAGTCGAGAGCAGAACCGGTGTTCCCGTCAGTATCATTGAAAGCGGAAAATCTATGGGGGATATGTTTGAGATAGGCAGGTAAAGGAAGTTTGAAAGCCCACGCGAGTCTGCGGTCGGTCAACAACGGAAAGTATCCAATCGGGTGTTTACTGGGGGCACTTTGGGATGATTAAGGAAATGAGAGATCGTGAAGAAAAACCTTGGTGCATACCCGCGCCCGACCACTGCTCAACAAGAGCTTCAAACAGACGTAAACATCAAATCTCGTTCGATTCATCTTGTTGGGCTTGTCCAGCAAAATAAAAAATCCATATGTGTCTAGACTTAAGAAGCAAATAACGATTCGAATTGATGCAGATACAATTGAGTACTTTAAAAAAATTGCAGGAGATACTGGAATTAAGTACCGGCAATTAATTAATCCGTATTTGTCTGACTGTGCAAAAAAGAATATGAAGCCAAATATGGAATGGAAAGCAAGTGCGAAAAAGTAAAGTTATATATGATTTTGCACATGTGTGAAGAAAACGCTTGAAGGCGATTTGGCGCTGAATATTGGGAAGTGGTGTTAGCATGCAAATGGCGGTAATGAACGGAAGTATTTATTCAAAATGCTATTGTGACCTTTGTTGAGGGAATACTGACCTAATGGTCTGCTTTTTCTATGTAATACACCATTATTCAGATCTGAATATATTTGCCGTTAAAATCATATTTGGACTGATCTTGGTCCGTTTGTGGCGAAGCTAAAAGAACCCCTGAGTTCTCATCTCAAAGCTATCGTGGTCACCGAAAGCTACGGTCGCGATGAACCGCACGGGAATAGTAATCATAGATAGGATCGTCACTTTGGAAACCTCGAAATCTGCTCTGAGCGCGATTTGATATCTCAGGAAAACCGGGAAAACACCAACTTTTTCCTGAATTCTGCATCTACTATAATGAGGAGTATGAAAGGTTTGGAAAACAGTCTGATACAGCAGGCACAACTTGGTGATCTGCAGGCATTCGAACAACTGGTCAGACAATATCAAAGCCGTCTTTTCGGCTATGTTGCCGGTCGTGTTCGTAATCATGAAGATGCTGAAGAGATTCTACAGGAAAGCTTTATAAACGCATGGATCCACCTGCAGAATCTCAAGGCGCCTGAAAATTTTACGGCGTGGCTGATATCGATCTGCCTAAACGGAATATATCAGTTTCAGCGCGGAAAACAGCGCAACATGCTTGATAAAGATGAATTACAGGATATTGATCAGATTCCGGATGATCCATCGACAATCGAAGAGGAGATGATCCATTACACTGAGCTGTAT
>JABGPX010000134.1 GCA_018644745.1 Spirochaetales bacterium | reverse complement strand
TGGAAACATCCGCGCCTTTATCGTATTCCTGCTTTCCTGCAATATTACGGAAATATTCGTGCTGTCTCTCGCGTCTTTTCTCACGATACCCCTCCCAATTCTCCCGCTGCAGATACTTTTTCTCAACCTGGTTACCGATATCTTTCCCGCTCTCGCTTTAGGTGTGGGTGAAGGCGATCAGTCGGTGATGCGGCATAAACCGCGAGACGCCTCGGAAGGCATTGTATCTCGAAAGCAATGGGCGTCGATCTCGGTGTTCAGCCTGATCATGTCCCTGGCGGTTCTTGGTTCACTTTTCCTGGCCCTCAATGTTCTCAATCTTCCCGAAAGGCAGGCTGTTACGGTTTCATTTCTCACCCTCGCTTTTTCTCAACTCTGGCATGTATTTAATATGAGAAGCCGGTTTTCCGGAATGTTCAAAAACGGCGTTACCCGCAATAAGTTCATTTGGCTCGCTCTCGGACTCTGCACGGTGCTGTTGATTGCAGCGGTATTCCTGCCGGGGTTTTCGTTTGTCCTCAAAGTGACTAATCCGGGATTGGCAGGATGGGCGGTTGTGCTAGGTATGAGCCTGCTGCCGGCAATAATCGGTCAGGTAATCATTCGTCTGGGCCTGGCTCCGATCGAATGAAAACACGCGCGTTTTTCAGTAAGATCGGCGAATTTCTCATCAGACTTTTCAGGGCTTTCAATCGTGACCAATGCGCGCTCCGGGCTTCAGGGCTGGCCTTTGCCTCATTGATAGCCCTTGTACCCCTTTCGGCCCTTCTCATTTCTCTATTCTCATCGCTCGGTTCATTTTCTGAATTGGTTGAGTCGATCCAGAGATTTTTAGTAAGCGTACTTGTGCCGACCAGTCAGGAAGAAGTTCTCACTTACATAAACCAATTTATCGACAATACAAGAGGCCTCGGCGTATTCGGTCTCCTTGTATTTCTTATTACCGCGATTCTGCTCCTCGCGGCAATTCAGCGGACCTTCGACGCGGTATGGGGCACATCCTCCAGGAAAAACCCTTTCAGGAAAGCCGCGACCTACACATCGATACTCATAGTAGGCAGCTTTATTCTCAGTATCGGACTCAACATAACCGGCATCCTCAGCGCCTCCTTCAGCGCTCTGCTCCCTGAAAGCGCCAGTTGGCTGATTGAAGACCTCCTTGCAATCTTTCCGCTGATCTTTCTCTTCGCCGTGCTCTTCTTCATGATTCGGTTTATTCCGGTCGGACCGGTAACCACACGGAGCGCCCTTATCGGCGCTCTTGTCGGCGCATCTCTTTGGGAAGTGACCCGCATCATCTTTGTGTATTACGCGACATCGGTCATTCGCCTGAATGTCATCTACGGCTCTCTTTCAATTGTTCCGATCTTTCTTATCTGGCTCTATCTTGCCTGGATGATCGTGCTGTTTTCACTCGAGGTGACCTATGTCCATCAGCACCGGAATCACCGGGGCGGGGGCAGGGCTGTGTGGGAACTCGAGCCGGCGGAGCTGCTCCACTACGGTCTCGAACTCTACCTAACGATTGCCGGGAAATTCGCAAAGGGTGAAAAACCTCCATCAGCGCCGTATCTCGCAGTGGAGCTGGATCTCTCAGGAAGCGACATAACATATCTCCTCAACAAGTTCGCCGCCGCGCACCTGCTTGTGAGCGCCGGAGAAAAAAGGCCCGGTTATATGCCATCAAGGGCTCTAGACAGCATCTCGGCGGAACAGGTGGCGCGCTGCGTCTTCGGCAGCCCCGCGGGATGGGAGCCCGGAGCGTCGCCGGCAATTCCGCTCTATCGAAGTATGGTCGACGCGGCCCTCGAGTCTATAAAAGGCAGATCAATACGGGATATTTTAGGCGCCGACCAGGAAAATC
>JABGPX010000037.1 GCA_018644745.1 Spirochaetales bacterium | reverse complement strand
ATTTTCTTATTTTTCATATTACACGTCCATCGCGTCGATCTTTTTGGCAAGCTCGGAAAAACAGAGAAGAGCTCTTTCAATCGCTTGCACGGCGTCTATCTTTTCACCGCCCCTGATCTTTGCGAGTTCCTCTAACGCGGCGGAATCGATCTTGTATACCGATCCTATCGCCTGAACCGCCGAGACAAAATTGACTGGAATGGTTTGTTCTCCACCTAGGCGGAGTAAACCGCGAAGTAGGGCACTTTGAGATCCGAACCACCCCTTTAGGTTTTTCCGCAGCGCGCCGTTCCTACCCCTTGATGCAAGAAGCGTTCGTCTGAGATCGGCGACAGTTCCCCTCAGCTGGACCTCGACCTGATGTCTGAGATTCGATTTTGTGATATCCAGTTTTCCCGTAGGATCGTCGCCGAAAATAACCTTTCTGGAATCTGCGATATCCAGATATTCCAGAGGAAAAACATCAGCTGATTCGAGGTACTCGTTTGCGGTCAGCAGCAGGGGATTAATCCTGTTCTTCCTCATAACTGAACGGCCGGTTTTCCCGAGTTTTACGATCGAGGTCGGATCGGCTTCACCGAGAAGAATGAGTACATTTGCGTCTGAGAAACCATCGGTAAAAGTTTCTTTCACGACGCTTCCGTATAAAATAACGGCGGTCAGATTTGAACCGAAGGTTTCCTTGAGCCGGGGAAGAAATACAGCCTCTAGGTTGGTTAATATTCGATCTTGTTCTTTAGACATGTGTGTATCCTTTAATAGTGTTCTTCTATAATACTGCTTAACTGGTGATTTATTCGAATTTTTCTAAGGTCAATATGCGAGAGCTATCTTTTGGGGATGATTTGAGCCTTCTATGTGGTTGATCATATAATACGCGAGATCGGCTCTCGAAATGGCTTTCCCTTTGTGAACGGCTCCCTCAGCCTCCGTACGGCAGCTGCCGACCAGGTTGCCGTCGGTTAGTCTCGGCGGAAGCATCATCGTCCATTCGAGTTCAGTTTTAGCTAGGCTCTGCAGCATGACATACATATCTGCAAGCACATTTTTTAGCACCAGCTTCATTATGAGAACGCTGCTCAGGGGAATGTTGGGATCTTTTCCCGGTTCCATGCCAATCGCTCCGACGCAGAGAATCCTTTTCACTTCGTGCTGCTTCATTCCCTGTATTATGTTGCCGATGCTTTTTGCATAGAATGCAGTTGGACCTAGAGCCTTGGTTCCAAGAGCTGAGAGAACCGCGTCGGTTCCCTTGATTGCTTCGGCCGCCGCCTCGGGATTAAGCACATCCCCTTTGATGATCGTGAGCTTTTCATGAGACGCGCCGAATTTATCCGGATCTCGCATCAAGGCGTGCACCTCAATACCTTTATTGAGAGCCTGGCTGATGATCTCTATTCCTGTTCCTCCGGTTCCGCCGAATACTGCAATTTTCATATTCTTACCTGTATTTTTTCAGTCTTTCTCAACCCTAATTTACTCAAGTCGGAGGAAACTAGAAAGGTGTCGGTACCTTTTATATGCTTAGGATTAAATACCTCATTGCTCTGCCGTGACCACTATTTTTTTTGAAGGACTAATTGTTTGAGTATGACCCGAACCTTGGAGTTTCTACCCTCATGCGCAAAAATTGGCTTTTCACGCAGATACGCTGCAATTGGCCCAATTTATCGGCGTCCTTGCTATAATGAATTAAAATGTACTGCATTTTTTCCGTATAGCTATTCTGAATCACTTGTTATACTCGGATCTGAAGTTATTGAAGAGCTATATTACAACCAGGAGCGAAACCCAATGAAAGACATCCCTGGAATCGATGAAGATGGCAATCCTAAAAATGGCCCCTTTAAGCTGTTCTTCAAGAACGG
>JABGPX010000576.1 GCA_018644745.1 Spirochaetales bacterium | reverse complement strand
CAGTAGTACCGATCGAGCTCTCCGTGATATACGTGTGCCGTTACAATCAGAGCATTCAGTATTGATGAAAAACCGCCGGTAGGCATCCTTCTTCTGATCTGTTGAATCAACATCTCCTTTTTGGGTATAGAGCCGTTCCAGCCTCCGGGCGATTCCCTCGAAATTCTTTGCGTATACTGCCGCGCCGTCGGGCCTGCTGATCGGAATTGTTTCCGTGTACAAGAGCTTATCTATTTCATCCTGTTTCCATTCTGCTATCGGCGTGTCTCTGTCAAAGAGATCAATCGCGGTGAGATCCCGCCAGTTCCATCCACCAACCTTGTATTCGGGGTGGCAAATTGCGCCCTCGCGTATTGATTTGGATCGATCAAGAAGAAGGTCCGCATCAGCGCGTACCCGCTTTCCCAAGCCTTTGCAGGAAGGACACATCCCTTCAGGGTGATTGTAGGAAAAGTAGAATGACGGACCTATCGATGGCGTTCCGCAGCGGGAATATAGAAGCCTGAGATAGATAGCGATTTCCGTCGCCGTGCCGACGGTACTCCGGCTGTTTGCGCCCAAACGTTTCTGATCGATAACTATTGAAGTCGTCAGATTCCTGATTTCTTCAACCGGCGGCCGGGAGAGTTTCGGCAGCCATCTTCTGGCAAAGGATGAGAAAGTATCGATGAGCTGGCGCTGTGCTTCGGTGTATATCGTATCGAATACCAGGGAAGACTTCCCGCTTCCGCTGACACCGGAGAACACCACCACGGCGTGCTTGGGAATATCAACAGAAATGTTTTTCAGATTGTGGGTGCTGGCTGAAAGTACTTTGATGTAATCAGCCATTTTCCGCAGTCTCCAGATCGGTCAGGTAGGAACTAAGCCACTGCTTTTCGGCCCTGAGCAGGTATCCGGGGCGGCGGGCAAGCGCAAGGGCGTGGACCGGGCATCCATCCTCCTTGAGGTATGCTTCGAGTTTTAGGTATCCTTCGATGCTTTCATCAAGAGAATCTCCGTATGATTTCAATAGTGTTTTGACTTGATCGCAAGGTAAAAGGTCGAGATGAGAAGTGGCGAGATCGATTCTCCAGGTGAGATGCTCCGGCGTTGAGATAATCTCCGCCATTCGGCTTTTTAACGCATCCAAACCGGTTTCGGTGAGTTTGAACACATTTTTCACCATGCCGTTATCTGACGGTTCCTGAAAGCTGATGAGAAGCTTAACCGACTCAAGTTTTTTCAGCAACTTATAGATTGATGACATGGAGATCTCAGTCCAGAAACGCATGGATCGGTTTTCGATCTCCTTTTCGATCTGATACGCATGCATCGGGCCCTCAGAAAGAAGCATCATGATGGCGGTTTCTTTATTTGATATTGTAATCATACTATATTGTAATTGTACAATACCTGAAAGTCAAGCCGTGCTGCTGCCCGGAAGATTGCTAGATGTAAAAAAAAAGCCGCCCGTGATAGCAGGCGGCTTGATATTCTTTATTGCTTATATTATCCGGAGATAAGCGGGACAATCGAAAGAAGAACTCCTGCGGCCACGGCGGAACCGATAACTCCCGCCACGTTCGGACCCATTGCATGCATGAGTAGGTAATTGTTCGGGTTTGCCCTTTGTCCGACTTTGTTCGCGACTCGCGCCGCCATTGGTACGGCTGAAACGCCGGCTGCACCGATAAGCGGATTGATTTTCTTTTTAGAGAATACATTCATCAGTTTTGCAAGAAGCACTCCCGATGCGGTTCCAATCGAGAATGCAACCAGACCGAGAACGAGAATCCCGATAGTTTCGATGGTCAGAAACTTGTCGGCAGCCAGTTTTGAACCAATCGCCAGGCCGAGAAGAATGGTTACGATGTTCATCAGCTCATTTTGCGCTGCTTTTGAAAGCCGCTCAGTAACGCCGCATTCTTTCAGCAGGTTACCAAACATCAGTGCGCCGATTAGCGGGGTCGCGGTCGGCAGAAGCAGAATGCAGATACCGAGTACCGAAAGAGGAAAAAGGATCTTTTCGGTTTTTGACACGTACCTGAGCTGCTCCATCTTGATTGCCCGTTCTCTGCGTGATGTGAGCAGCTTCATGATCGGCGGCTGTATGATTGGTACAAGAGCCATATACGAGTAGGCAGCGACAGCGATAGCTCCCAGGAGATCCGGAGACAATCGAGATGCCGTGAATATCGCGGTCGGTCCGTCCGCGCCGCCGATAATGCCGACCGAGGCTGCGTCGGCGAGGGAAAAATCGATCCAGGGGAGGGTACCTAATGCTACTGCTCCGATAAGTGTGGTGAAAATACCGAATTGAGCCGCCGCACCTAGTAGCGCTGTTTTCGGGTTTGCCAGCAGGGGGCCGAAATCCGTCATGGCGCCGACGCCCATGAAGATAAACAACGGGAACATACCGGTAGCTATTCCGAATTCATATATCTGACCGATAAACCCATTTGCTTCGGCTATGCCCGCGAGAGGGACATTCGCCAGCAGTCCTCCAAATCCAATCGGGATGAGGAGAAGGGGTTCGAACTCTTTTACGATAGCGAGATAGATCAGCAGAAGTCCCACGGCTATCATAACTAGCTGACCCCACGAAAAATTCATAATTCCCGTTGAGTGCCAGAAAGTATTCAAGGCGTCCAAAATATTCATGATTATTCCTTACCGTATTCCTACGCGTGGATGACAGCCAGGATGTCGCCGGCCTGAACCTGATCGCCTTGACCTACCCGAATATCGCTCAGTATGCCGCCTATGGGTGCATGGATCTCGGTTTCCATCTTCATGCTTTCTACTACGAGGATTGTTTCGCCCTCCGCGACTGTGGCGCCGACCTTCGCTGCTATTCTTAGGATAAGTCCCGGCAGCGGTGCTTCGACTTCATGAGCGGTTCCGGAAGCCTTTATTGCCGGTGCAGGAGCCGCCGGTTTTTCTGTCGCAGCTGGTTTTTCCGCAATTGCCGCGGCCTTTGGAGCGGGTGCCGCAGTGACTGGTGCGGCAATAGGCTGTGCGGTTCCCGGCGCGCCTTCTGCGATGTCTATCGCGTAGGCAACGTCGTTGACTATGGCCACGCCATCTTTGAGTTTCACGTCGTACAGGCTTCCGTTTACATTTACCTTGTAGCTTTCAGGAAGTGGCTTTGACGCCGGCGCCGCGGGGGCGGCAGCAGGTGTCGGTGCGGCGGCCGGGGCAGCTTCTTTTTCCTTCTTACGTACACCGACCTTCGCTTCGCCCTTGAGGAATTGAATGCCTTTTTCTTTACAGGTTGCCGCGATAAATGTGTTTTCTTCGGTTATGGGCAGGTTGGCTTCGGCAAGAAGCTTATTTGCCGCTTCGACACCTTTTGTCGGGTCTTCGTCATTGATATCGACAGGAACGCGATCGGTCGGATCAAGCTTCATCTGCTCCTGACAGAGCTTCACGATTTCCTGATCTGGTTCAACCGGAGTTTTACCGAAATAGCCAAGCACCATTTTTCCATATCCGTCGGCAATTTTCTTCCATGGACCGAACATCACGTTGTTGAAAGCCTGCTGGAAGTAGAACTGGCTTACAGGTGTAACCGATGTACCGAAACCACCTCTTACGACAACTTCGCCCATAGCATCGATTACTTCGGAATACCTATTGAGAATTCCATTATCTCTCATCATTTGGGTATTCGCTGTAAGCGCGCCGCCGGGCATTGGTGAAAATGGGATACGCGGCTCGACCGCTTTCGCCTCGGGAGGTACAAAGTAATCTGCCATGCAGTCTTTGAATACTTCTTCGGCCTCGATAAGCTTGTTTATGTCGATTCCGAGATCGAAATCCGTTCCTCTGAGCGCATGCCACAAGGTCATTACATCGGGCTGACAGGTTCCGCCTGAAACCGGTGCCATGGAGCAGTCTACCTGATTCGCTCCCGCTTCGAGAGCGCTGATATACTGCTGAATGCTGATACCCGCCGTTTCGTGGGTGTGGAAGACGATATGCACATCCTCGCCAAGTAATTGCCGGGCCTTTTTAATGGTTTCGTGGACGATTGCCGGGGTTGAGGTTCCCGATGCATCCTTGAAACAGACTGAATCATAAGGGATTCCTGCGTCGAGGATCTTCTTCAATACGCCAATGTAAAACTCCGGATCGTGTGCACCGGTTACGCCCGGTGGAAGTGCCATCATGGTAACACAGACTTCGTGCTTTGCGCCGGCGTCGTGAATACATTGGCCTGAGTAAATCAGGTTGTTCACGTCATTCAGCGCATCGAAATTTCGAATAGTCGTAATTCCGTGCTTTTTAAAGAGCTTTGCGTGTAGGTTGATAATATCTCGAGATTGAGATTCTAGCCCTACGACATTTGTACCACGGGCGAGGGTTTGAAGATTTGCTTCCGGTCCTGCCGCGGCTCTAAACTGATCCATCATATCGAAGGCATCTTCATTGCAATAGAAGTAAAGCGACTGAAACCGTGCACCGCCGCCCGCCTCGAAATGGTTCAATCCCGCCGCCACGGTTGCTTCAACCGCCGGCAAAAAGTCTTTCGTGAGTACCCGGGCGCCGAAAACAGATTGAAATCCGTCCCGGAAACCCGTAATCATCGTATGTACACGTTTTTTCATTGTGCTAACCTCTGCTTACTGCAATGTGTGCGTTAATTGCGGCGACCGCGGCTGCTACCACCGCCAAATCGTCTGTTTTTGCCCCTGCATTAGAGGCTGAATGCTCTCCAGATTTTCTTTTATCCGTTTTGTGCTCGAAAGATTTTGGAAAGAATTTCCTCAATATAAAATTAAGAAAATTCATTGCCAAAACCAGGATTATAAGAAAACTGAAGACAATTGCCATTCCAATTACGGTAAGTGATAAACCGTCTATAATCACGGTAAGTCTCCTGCTCCGCTTTTTAGTCCTGCCTGCGCTGAGGCCGAACATCGTAGACTATAGACGTAATAACCGCTCTAAATCAAGGGCGCCGGACAAATGTTTTTTTATCAAATCCGCACAAATTGGCCCATTTTTCCATCCCAGTGGTATTATAGAAGACAAGTTTGGCACGATCCGGAGGCAATTGTGAAAAAAAGCTTGATTCTGGCACTATTTATCGTCTTAAACGCGTCCATCGCAGTCGGAGCCGACAGGATGAATGTAAAGGTTACGATTATTGATCCGAATACTATGGAGAACCGCCAGAAAGTCGGCGATGTACTCACCCGGGCGGCTGTTCTGGCAAGCCGGCGTTATGAGCGGTATTTTACCGCTGAATACGACGCGGATTCCGGCAAATTTGACTATACCGTTGAGGTTATTGCTTCTCTTTCCGGTACATCCTCGGGAGTTTTTTTAGCTGAGAAGGACGGCAATGAGCAATCAATAAGCTTTCTTGGGGAATTTAACGACTCGAATGTGGGTTATATCGCGACGGTATACGCATCCCTCTGGAATACTTATACAGGAGGATTTGCCGGGGAGCTGTCATCCCCCCCTGTACTTGTCGACGTCCTGCCCACCGCGACACTGCTCAAATCAGTTCCAGGTCTGCAGCCGGTTGAGGTCGGTTCCGCCATGGCTTTTTCCGGCACCGTAAAGAGCAATGGTAACGTGCTTCTTGCCTTTGGCTCCTTCGCAGCTGAGCTGAGCCCGGAAATGAGGGTGGTAAACACAATCGGGCTGGATCTAAGGGCAAAAGGAAATTATACCTCTGCCGGAGGGGTGTTTACCACTCCCGCGGATACGGTATTTTTGAAACCGTCTATGGGCCGACAGGCACTCAAGATTGTTGATGGATCCTCTGTTTTTCAGCCGGTCAACCTTGGCATGGATCCCTTTGGTCCTTTTACCGTTCTTCATGACGGCTCGATCGCCGCGATAGACAGCACCAGCCAGCGTGCTGTTCTCATCACCAATGGTCGACCCGGGCCACTTGATATCAAGACCAATGCGAGTTCCTATATCTCGTACCTCGGTACAGGGCCGGGAGGAAATATCTGGTCATGGGATATGATCGAACGCCAGTTCAGAATATTCACAAAAGACGGTGTTCTTGCGGAATCGGCGATTCCAATTACCTCGGCCTCCGAATATCTGGCGCCTATGGCATTCACTATCTATCCGGACGGCAGTTATCTGCTCTTTGTATCGGGGGCTGCCGGCTTTGAGCTTCGCCGCTACGCCCGCAACGGTGTTCTGCGTTGGAAATTGAACGAGCTTCAGTTTCCATTCCCCGAACCTATGCCGAACAATCTGGCTATGGCATTCGATCCTGAGAATGCCTACCTGTATATACTCGATACCATGGGAAAGCGGGTAATCCGGATGTTTGATTCGTCATGGGCGGAGGAGAGGGGAATAAAGAACAGCCATGTCAGCGAAATCATAAAGATGAATCAGCAGCTGATCTCAGATCCATATAACGCCGAGCTCTTCAGGAAAAAGGCCGAGGTGTATATCCAGCGGGGGGCGGTTGAACTCGCAATTGCCGCTTGGAACGATGTCCTGGTCGCCAATCCATATGACGCTGATGCCCGTGATCAGGTGATCCGCCTTGAGACACAGGTTATGAGGGTAATGGCTCAGGCGGAAACCGAAAAGACATTTGCGGTTCTCGATCAGTTTGGTCCCGCGTCGGCACAGCTGCAATATATGACTACTCTCCAGATATATGAGCAGATACTCAATCTTGCACCGGATGATGATGCCACTCGCAAAGAGATGGATAATCTCATGAGAAAATTCCAAGCGAGGAATAATCCTGAGCCGCCGCGGCTGAAACCTGCGAGAATCGCCGGGGTAGAATTGAGCAACCTTTTTCCGTCGCTTATGCTCTCCTATGTCAACAACCCGGTAGGCGCCGTCTCGGTTTTGAACACCACAGGCATTGAAATGTCCGATGTGAAAGCATCGGTATTTATCGAGAAATACATGGATTTTCCGGTAGAGAGCGAACCGGTCGACGTCCTACCTGTGTCCGCGGAGACGAATTTAAATTTACGGCTGTTATTCAACCGGAATGTACTAAAACTGCAGGAAGACCTGCCGATTCAGGTGCGGATAGAAATTACCTATCTGGCTGACGGTGAGGTGCAGAGATTGAGCAAAGGACATCTGGTTACTTTGTATCGAAATACCGCGCTATCATGGGATTATTCCGGAAAACTTGCTTCATTCATCATGCCAAATGAAGAGGTGGTAAAGAACTTCGCCAGCAACGTGCTTATCGATCTGGATGTGGATCCTGACGGGCTCCCCGATAAAATGGTTCGCGCGGCGAAACTCTGCGATGCCGTGGGTGCATACGGTATTGCTTACATAGAAGATCCTGCATCTCCGTTTTCCCGCATACTCGGTAAATCTGAAATAATCGATACCGTTCGGTTTCCCAGGGTAACTCTTCAATACCGCTCCGGAGATTGTGATGATACTACCGCGCTACTCGGTTCTCTGCTAGAGGCTTCAGGGATCGGCACCGCCATAATGACCTCACCGGGTCATGTTTTTCTTGCCTTTAATACCGGCGAGCCCGCTGAAAATCGCTGGCTCTTTGAGTCCGATCAATATGGCGCCATTGTACATTCCGGCACGGTATGGATTCCTATCGAAACGACGACATTGAGCGAAGGGTTCGTAGAATCGTGGCGGATCGCGTCGGCGCTGGTGAGAGATAATCCCAATGAAATAGAGTTCCTGCCGGTTATCGGCGAAAGGGACTTATATCCCCCTCTGCCTTTGGAAGAAATAACCTCCGAACTCATAGAACCTCAACCCTCGGAAATCAACCGGCTGCTCAACTCATCGATCGAAGGCGCCGTCGATATTCTCTACAACACAGGCATTTCCTCACTCGAGAGCAATTTGGCGCAGGCGTCCGGCCGCAAAGAACTTAAAGTTAGAAATCAGCTTGGAGTCCTTCACGCCCGTTTTGGAAGGACCGATCAAGCCATATCTGCTTTTGAAGAAAATATGGCCCAGAGCCCCACATATACCGCATCCTACCTCAACCTGGCAAACCTGCTGGTAAGCGAGCGAAAGAGTGATGAAGCGGTGATCGCTCTCCGAAGCGGTTTGGAGCAGAATCCTGTTTCCCCGACTTTGAATCTGCTTCTTGCGAGAATTTACCACGCGAACAATCAGTACGCCTTAGCTTGGCGGTATTTTGATGAAGTGAAAGAGCGATCACCGGATCTCGCAGAGCGCTTTGCATATTTGGGTAATGAGGGCGACGCCACCAGACGTGCGGGCATCGAGTGGGAGGACTTGCCGCTTTTATGGGATGAGGGGGACGAATAGGTTCCGACGAGCTTCCCCCGAGCTTCCCCCGAGTTTCACACGACGCTTCCCGCGAGCTTCCCCCGAAAACAAAAAAAATTACATGCCCCGGGACGGGATGTAACCTGTTTCTCCCGCCCGGACATGTAACATATATAAAAAAGGAGGTACATATATAAAACAACATACAACGTGGTAGGTTACACGTTATTACCGGTTTTTTTCCGATTCCATTTTTCCAACGTTTATAGAGGAATTCTCATTTTAATCAATTGATGCGATTTTATTGCAACTGTAACCAGGCTGCTGTGTAGTATATCGATAAAAATGAGAATTCCCGCACACATTTAGCAGATATCGGCCGGCAATTCTCAATATGACCTATAAAATACGGCCATCCCTTGATAATTGCACTCAACCTAACGAGGAATTGTTCATATTGAGAATTGCTGACGTTTCCATTAGAATACTCCCACCCGATACATGATCTTTCTCCCGTACAGATAACGCGAGGTACGCTTGTGACCAAAACTGCGAAGATTCTATTACTATTTGCTTTCACCGTTATGTGCGGTCCCGCTTTTTCTGAATCTTTTGAACAGCTGTTTGAAAATGCCCTTATGCATGATCTTCAGCTGAATATTCACAGTATCTCCCTCGAGAGCCGGGAATTGTCGGTAGAGCGCTCGAATCTGAAATCACCCTTCAAGCTGAGCGTCGGGACCGGGAACAGCGGTCTGCAGATTGTTCAGACCTTTGATGACTCACCATCAACCTCTATTACTCTGGATCCCAGAGTTTCGGTCACTCTCCCCGAAGGAGTTGAAACAGAAATCTCTCTGAGTGCGGATATTGATTTGGGACTTCCCGACGAAGTCGATCCGGCGTTCAAGCCGGTCCTTTCGGTTTCTCAGCCCCTAAATCCCCTGTTCGGCTTGGAAGCGTCTAAGGAAGGGAAGATGCTTGATGAAAGATCTTCACACTATCAATCCCAGGTGGCGATTTGGTCGAGAGAGATAGCCGTGAGGAAGGATGTTGTCGGGAAGGTTCGCGCGATTGTTGTCGGCGAGAGGAATCTGATTGAATCCGAACAGGGTATAACGTCTGCCGAGGATGCATTGACCAAGGCCAGGGTGCTGGAAACTTACAATGAAGAAAGCGTTGATTTTCTTGCTCTCCTACAAGCCCTCGAGACGGCGCAGCGCGGCTTCGAGCTTACCCACCGGCAGCTGGACTTTTCCCGCAATGAACTTGCCATGCTTGTCGGCATGGACGTCGCCGATATACCCAGGGAAGTACCGCCGTTTTCTCTCGAGGTTCCGGCGCCGATCGATACCGACTTGAGCCCATCAATCCAATCATCCCGCATGAATCTTGAAAAAGCGGAGATCGCCCTCGAGGATTACCGCCGGACTTTTATTCCCCAATACGGCGTTAATGCATCTTACGCTCTCGATCCTCAGACTATTGTGGCCGGGTTCAGCGCCGACTTCGAAAACCTCAGCATAACTACCGGAGTTGCAGCGGACATCGATGATGAGTATGGGTCATTATCTCTTCAGATTAATTGGCTGCTTCCTGATAATCGCGGTAAGAAGCTGAAGACCCGGGAGCTCGAAATTGCCGTGGAGGTTGCCCGGCTGCAGCATGAGGACGCATTGAGGAAGGCAGCCCGAGGGGCTGAGCTCCTTCGTCTTGAAGCGGCAAACATCGAAAATCGTATGATAAGTCTCCAGGGAAAGATCCATCTCGCAGAACTCACTTTGAATGAAAAGCGCAGACGCCACGATCTGGGTGCTTTGAGCGACGCCGGTCTGCACGCTCAGGAGCGCATCCTGGAAAAGCTTCATACCGACAGAGTTCTGCTCGAGTTTGATATGTACTCCTTGAGCTTGGACATAAGTTCACTAACATTCTAGCGGCCGGACGGCTTGTTTGATTTCTTAAAGTTATACTAGTAATTTCCCTCTGTAGAATATATAGTTGCAAGGGAGTGTCTTTTGAAGAAATATGCGGTTAGGTTAGTAATTCTCGTTGTTATAATTGCGGGAATTTTCGCGATTTTTCGTTTTACTCCAGTTGGAGAATTCTTAAAACCCGCTAATCTCGAGGCAAACAAAGAGGCCCTCTTTGAGAACGTTGCAGAGCATTACGGCCTGGCAGTTCTCCTGTACATACTCCTCTATGTAGCTGTCGTGGCACTTTCAATTCCAGGGGCGACAGTGCTGACGCTGCTCGGAGGATTTTTCTTCGGCGGAATCTCCGGCCTCGCTGGCGTAGGGCTTGGTACTTTGTATGTAAATATCGGCGCAACCGGGGGAGCTTTTCTTGTATTTCTCGCAGCCCGCTTTTTCCTTGGAGATATGGTTCACGATAAATACGGACCAAAGCTTGAGAAATTCAGCAAAGAGCTTGATGAAAACGGTAAGAACTATCTGCTTACCATGCGATTCATTCCCATATTTCCTTTTTGGATGATAAATCTGCTCGCAGGTGTTGCGAAAGTAAATCCTCTCACCTTTGTCTGGACCACATCTCTTGGCATCATCCCCGGGTCGCTGGTTTATACTTATGTTGGTTATGCCTTTGGCTCGGTTGGCGGAGAGGCGCAGACGGTGATACGGAACGTAGTAATTGCTCTGGTTGCTCTAGCGGTTATCAGCCTGGTTCCGGTGGTGCTCAAGAAAATTCGCGCCCGTCGAACGGGAGATGAGCCGCAGGATACGCAGGCAGGTACCGGTGAAACTGAAAAGAATTCTTAGAATAGTTCTCCTTTTTACCGTAAGTGCGTCTGCTGTTCCCGAATCTTTTATAGATTTCGACAATATGGATGGTTGGCGGGAACAGCCGTTTCTCTATGTAAAAGAGCAGAGCTACTACAGCGCGGAGACAATAGATGGAGCTACCGTACTTGCAGTGCGGTCTGAAGATGGTATCTCGGCGCTGGTTTCTGAAGAATTGTATTCAATTATGGAAACCCCCATTCTGGAGTGGCGCTGGCGGGTAGATGACTTTCCCGAAGGCGCTGATCCGAGAGCGGAAATAACAGACGATTTTTCACTCAGGGTCTACATCATGTTTCAATATGATAAAGGTACAATCCCGCTGGGTGATCGCATTAAGTACGGTTTTGTGAAACTGGTGTATAACGAGTTTCCCCCTAAAAGAGTATTAGGGTT
>JABGPX010000038.1 GCA_018644745.1 Spirochaetales bacterium | reverse complement strand
AACGGTATCGGCGGAAATGTGAAGGCTCCAATTGATTGAAGAAAATCCGTCACCTCCACCAATATTGGTTACCGTAAAATCCCCGGCAATCGCGTCGCCTACCGTCGCGGACGCAGGGAAGGTAGGCGAGTTAACCTGGTAATCGACCTCGGTTGCCTGCAGCGCAGGCGATACAACTTCGTCGTTGGCGGAATTCGCGTCATCTGTAGCATCCACAACCGCGATCAGATAGTAGGTTCCCGGCGTTGCAGGCCATGTCCCAAGAAAATTCTGACGTGCGGAGCTTCCTCCTCCGGCCAATGCCGAGACTATAGCTGTTCCCACGACCGTGTCATCAAGGCCCCAATTCTGATCACTCGACAGATATGCAGTCCAGGTGATCGATTGTGCTCCATCCAGCGAGCCGACATTTGAAACATAAAGACTCCCGGCAAATTCATCACCTACGTAGCCGTTACCCGGAAACACCACATCCGTTGCGGTGTAATCAATTGCGGGAATCGGGTCTATGGTTATGGCATTCGAAACCGTCGCGTTATTTTCGACGAGCGTGTCGTCGGTCGCCGTCAGGGAAATAATGAGATAGTAGGATCCGGGTGAGTCTGGCCAGGTTCCGGTGAACTGTAAAGCATCTGATAATTGGCCAACAGATATCGCCGATAATGCACTCGATTCGACAGTTGTGTCTGCAGAATCCAGCGTCTCGTCGGTGGAAAGATATACTGTCCACGTTATTACGTAGCCGCCTTCACCGTCTCCGGCGTTGGTTATAGTAAAACTGCCGGTAATTGCCTCACCGACCGTTCCGGACGCAGGAAATGTCACCGTGGCTATTTCATAGTCCGGCGCCCCCCCGCCGCCAAAGAGCCCTTCACAACCATAGAGGGACACAAAAGATAATGCGACGGCAACGAGGAGCGCAAATCGAAGTAGCTTCATTCCTGTATACATGCTGCCTAAATGTGCTTTCTTGTTCATATTACCTCCAAACAAGCGCCATATATGCTTACGATCGCCGTTCCTGTTTGGCCCGGCGTCGGGAGTGAACATTCATGGCCCAATAGGGCACCAGTCCGGCACGATCATGTCTTGCGCAATCGACTCAGCAAAAAAACTGCCTTCCGGTTACTCAAGCTTATTCTTTTTCAACAGATGTATTCTATTTAAATTATATTACCTGCAATTCAACAGTACAACACCCACTCCCGGGTATTTTTCGGGGATACTACAAATATCTATCTCATCAAATAGATTCTGTTATGAGTGGTGAGGTCTCTGTTTCTGAGAGGCTGTTTCCAGGGCGCTGTGCAAAGCAGCCAGCAGCTTTCGTCGCCATTAACTTAGCCAAGTTAATGGTCTATTATATAATCATGAAAGCACGCAGTCTTTTTTTAGCCAATATGCAGTACGAACCTGTGGACCGTTTGCCTGTGTTGGCAGTTGAGCCATTCGAGCAGTCAGCTATTGATAGATGGCACAAGGAAGGACTACCGGCACATATTCATCCCGTCGATTTTCTGGGTATGTCAAAGTTGGTCAATGTCCCGGTACGGTTCGGTCCTATTCCCGTTTTTGAACAGGTGGTTATTGAGGAAGACGAAGAGTACATCATTAGAAAGTCTGACATGGGAGCGCTGCTTAAAATCCGTAAAGACAATCCCACCATGTTTTACGGACACCTCGACCATCCTGTAAAAACCTCTGGTGATTGGGAGAAATATAAGCTCCGTTTCGATGCCTCATCGGCAGGTCGTTTTCCTGATAATTGGGAAGAAACAGTAGCACCGTCGCTATCCGAAGATCCTGTCGGGATCGCTCTTTTCCCGTTCTTTTTTCGACTTGGTTTTTACGCCATGGGCATGGAGCGCTTT
>JABGPX010000817.1 GCA_018644745.1 Spirochaetales bacterium | reverse complement strand
CATACACTGTGAACAAGGTTTGCGGCTCCGGTTTGAAAACCATTGTTCTGGGCGCTCAAGCAATTATACTCGGAGACGCCGCCTGTGTAATCTGCGGCGGTATGGAGAATATGTCGCGGGCGCCGTACCTTGTCGATAAAGTGCGTTGGGGTAGCAAGTTCGGCGATTTAACCATGCAGGACTCGATGATCCGCGATGGACTCTGGGAGATTTTCAACGATTATCATATGGGATTGACGGGAGAGAATGTAGCCGCGAAATTCTCCATTTCGCGGGAAAGGCAGGATGAGTTTGCTCTCAATTCCCAGCGGAAATGGGCTGCGGCTCAAAACGACGGCAAATTCAAGAATGAGCTTCTACCGTTGAAATTGTCAGGTAAAAAGGGCCAGATAATTTCTTTTGATCAGGATGAATACCCGAGGCCGGATTCAGATAGTGAAAAGCTTGCTGCTCTGAAACCGAGTTTTAAGAAGGACGGAACGGTTACAGCCGGGAATGCATCCGGCATAAATGATGGAGCCGCTCTCGTGGCGATAATGTCTGATGAAGAGGCCGACGCCAGGAATATGACGACAATGGCGGAAATAGTTTCTTATGCTTCCTGTGGTCTTGATCCGGCATTCATGGGGCTGGGCCCAATTGCTGCGAGCCGAAAAGCGTTGGAAAAAGCGGGCCTCACTATCTCCGATATTGATCTTTTTGAAATCAACGAGGCCTTCGCCAGCCAGGCTCTTGCAGTGAAGGACGATCTCGGGATTCCCGAGGAAAAACTCAATGTCAACGGCGGCGCGATAGCGATGGGCCATCCGATAGGGGCGAGCGGCGCGCGTATTGTGGTAACCCTCCTGCATGAAATGGTACGTCGGAACCTAAAGCTGGGGCTCGCGTCACTGTGTATCGGCGGAGGGCAGGGGATCGCGATGGTATTCAGGAGGGAGCGATCATGAGCGCGAAAACAGTTCTTTTAACCGGCGCGGGAAGCGGTATTGGAAGGGGTTTGATGTGCGGATTGGCAGAGTTTGGTTTCCGAGTCATTGGAACCGATAAAAACGCCGATCAGGCCTGCGAAAGCGCCGAACTGGTCCGCGAAAAGGGCGGCGAAGCGGATTCATTTGCTCTCGATGTAACCGATGAGACAGATCTGTCCCGGCTTCCGGAAAAATTCGCGGACAGCAGCCTTGATGTTCTTATCAACAACGCGGGTTTACAGTATGTGTCTCCCCTCGAGGATTTTCCTGATGAGATATGGGATCTGCTTATTCGTGTAATGCTGATTGGATCGGCACGGATGACAAAGCTGGCTCTCCCAATTATGCGGCGTTCCGGGTTCGGCAGAATAATCAATATCGGTTCGGTTCATTCTCTCGTCGCTTCCCCATTCAAGACCGCCTATGTGGCGGCCAAACACGGCCTTCTGGGCCTGTCCAAGACTATCGCTCTCGAGACCGCTGACTGCGATATTACCATGAACACTATATGTCCGGCGTATGTCAAAACCCCGCTGGTGGAGAAACAGATTGCTAACCAGGCAAAGAGCCATGGAATATCTGAGGATGAAGTTATCAATGAAATCATGCTCAAACCGATGCCGAAGGGTGCGTTTATCTCTATTGAAGAGCTAACGGGAATCGCAAAGTTCCTTATTAGCGACGCGGCGAGGAACATTACCGGGCAGGAAATAACGGTCGACGGAGGCTGGACGATTCGCTGACTATTCGTTTATCGCCCAATCATATCGATATCGTATTTTCCCGTCGTATGCCCGAAGCATTTCTGCTTTATCTGTGTCAGCATATATTAATAAGTGACGGATTACCCCGCTTTCGTTTCCTCCAAAATCCGCTTGATACCAGTCAAAGATGCTGGATAGA
>JABGPX010000039.1 GCA_018644745.1 Spirochaetales bacterium | reverse complement strand
GTGGTTACAATATCAGTGCTGACACCAGAAATTTTTATATCCATCTGAAAGGCGGTAATACCGTCTTCTGTTCCGGTTACTTTGAAATCCATGTCTCCGAGATGGTCTTCTTCGCCAAGGATGTCGCTTAATACGGCGACGTGGTCACCATCGGTTACCAATCCCATGGCGATACCTGCAACGGGTTTCCTTATCGGAACCCCCGCGTTCAGAAGCGACAAAGTACCCCCGCATACCGAAGCCATCGAAGATGAGCCATTAGATTCGAGTATTTCCGACACGATTCTTATTGTGTACGGGAAATCGTCCTTAGTTGGAAGAACCGCTGCAATTGCTCGCTGTGCCAGGTGACCATGTCCGATCTCTCTTCTGCCTGTTCCCATTCGGCCGGTTTCTCCAACGGAGAATGGCGGAAAATTGTAATGAAGCATGAAGTTTTCGTAGCGTTTTTCACCTTCGATATCATCTACCAGTTTTTCATCTGATTTCGTACCTAGTGTGGTAATGGCTAATGATTGGGTTTCGCCTCTGGTAAATAACGCAGATCCGTGAGCTCTCGGCAATATATCGATATCGCAGGTTATCTGCCTAATATCTTCGAGACCGCGCCCGTCGGTTCGTACCTTTTTTTCGAGAATTGATTTGCGCACAATATCACTTTCCAATTCCTCAAATAGTTCTCCTAAAAGCCGGGATTGCTCTTCAGGAATAGAATCGGCATATTTTTCTTTTACGGTGTCTTTCGCGGCTCTTATAGCCGCATATCTCGTGTCTTTGCCTTTTACAAAACAGGCTTCAGCCATGAGCGGTTCTGCGAACTTCCAGATTTCATCGTAAGAATCCAGAGAAACCTCATCTTCCAAAAGCGGGAGTTTCGCTTTGCCGGCGGCTTTTGCAAGCTCTATCTGCATCTGGCAGATCGCCTTAATTACAACACTCGCTTCGTCAATTGCCTTGAGCAGCAATTCTTCCGGCACCTCTTTTGCGCCGCCTTCTACCATCGTTATACCGTCTTCGGTGCCCGAAACAATGATGTCTAGTGTTCCCTGCTCAATCTGTTCGAACGTTGGATTTATGATGAGCTTCTCATCGACGTATCCCACGCGCACAGCGCCAACGGGTCCTTCGAAGGGTATATCTGAAATGGTTACAGCCGCGGATGCGGCTACCATGGCTACTACATCAGGCGGATTGATCATATCCGCAGATACGACCGTCGGCACCACCTGGATGTCTCTCTTAAATTTTTTGGAGAAAAGAGGCCGCATCGGTCGATCGATGAGCCTGCAGACCAGGATCTCCGAGTCTTTTGGGCGCCCTTCTCTTCTGAGAAATCCACCGGGTATTTTTCCGGCGGCGTAGAATTTTTCGTTGTATTCGACCTGGAGAGGTACATAGTCAAGATCCTCGATCGGCTTTGCTGAACAGCAAGCCGTAGCGAGAACGGCACATTCGCCGTACTGCACATATACCGCGCCGTTGGCCTGTTTGGCCATTCGCCCGGTCTCGAGAACCATGTCAAACTCTCCGACTTTAATCGAAACTTTTTGTTGCATAGTTATTTCCTTATGAGTATAAAATTAGTTGTGATGTGAATGAAAAACTGGATAGTTTTACTTGCGTAGATTGAGCTTGGCAAGAATATCCCGGTATCCTTCAAGATTGGTCCTCTGCAGGTATTTGAGAAGACGTCTTCTCTGTCCTACCAGTTTTAACAGACCACGTCTTGAATTGTGATCTTTTTTATTCACTTTAAAATGTTCGGTAAGCTGCTCGATACGTTTTGTAAGGAGGGCAATTTGCACCTCCGTAGAGCCGGTATTTGCACTATTCGCGCCGAATTCCTCTATGATTGTCTCTTTTTCTTCCTTA
>JABGPX010000040.1 GCA_018644745.1 Spirochaetales bacterium | reverse complement strand
CAGGAAGAGCATACTTGGCTAAAAGGACTAGATCCGGCGGAAGCCGCACGGCTGCGAGCTATGTATCAGGATCGCTACGAGTAGCTGGCGTCCATCGGGTTGTGTTGAGTGCGCTGCTAATGATTATCCAGCGCACAATCCGGGCATATGTCGTTGGTCGGCTCGAACTCCAGGGTGGAATGCTGAATTCCTAAATGAGATAAGATCTCCTGGAGCTTGAGTTTTACCTGCTGAAGCGCGGGCCAGTTAAAATCCGTTTCCACCACAATGTGAGCGGTAAACACTGAATAATCTCCATCAAGAGACCATAGGTGGGTATCGTGAATTCCTACCACCGAGTCGACCGCCGACAACGCGTCCTTCACCGCGGTCATATTGGTAGAATCCGGGACATACTGCAGAAAGATTCGCAGAGCCGATTTCAGGTTTGGGATTATTTTTGTGAGAACATAAAGGGTGATGGCGATGGAAAGTATAGGGTCGATAATCGGCAGATCAGTAAACACCATTACGAGACTGCCGATGAGTACCGCGACCCAGCCGAGTGCGTCTTCGAGAAGATGCAGAAATACCACCCGTTGGTTAAGCTTCGTGCCTCCTCGCAGCTTAAAAACCGCGAGTGAATTGATTACTACTCCGACGATTGCAACCACGACCATCGCATCGGCCTTTACTTCCTCCGGTGCCAAAAGCCGCGGGATCGCTTTGCTTAGGATAAATATCGATCCGATAATAAGAATCAGCGCGCTGATAAGCGCGCCTAATACAGAGTAACGTTTGTAGCCGAAAGTCTGTTTCTCCGTCCTGCCTTTCTCCGATAACCGTTCAAGCATCCAGGAACTCGCAAGAGCAGCGCTGTCGCCCAGGTCGTGCACGGCGTCGGACAGGATAGCCATGCTGTTTGTATAAATCCCGCCCACTATTTCTATTACAGTAAAAAACAGATTGAGGAAGAAGGCGGCCCTTAGGCTCGAAGCGCTTCCTCCTTCATGATGATGGTGATGTCCGGGCACGTGGCCGTGGTGATCGTGAGGCATAACCAAATGTACCGACAAATTTGTTCTGTGGCAATCAATTGCTTTGGATTCCTAGAGGTAGTATTTTGCTCACCGGAGTATGATGTGAAAAAAATAATGATGATTTTGATTCTGATATGTACCTCGAGTTTTGCGTTTGCTGAGGCGCCTCTTGATAAGCTTTCCTTACCCGCCGGTTTCTCGATAGACGTGTACGTCGAAGGACTCGACGGAGCACGATCGATGGCGTTGGGCGCTGACGGCACCCTGTACATTGGAACCCGAACAAAAGACCGTCTGTACGCGGTACCTGATAAAAACGGCGATAATCGGGGCGACCGGATCATCGTCCTAGATAGTGGGCTCAACAGCCCGAATGGTGTTGCACTGTTAAATGGTGACCTGTACGTCGCGGAGATAAATAGAATTCTTCGATATGACTCGATCGGCAGCCGCCTCGACAATCCTCCAAAGCCTGTGGTTGTATATGATGATCTTCCTCGAGACAGGCATCATGGCTGGAAATTCATAGCTTTTGGACCGGACGGTAAATTATATGTGCCGATCGGCGCACCGTGCAATGTGTGTGAACGGTCTGATGAACGGTATGCCGGTATAAGCAGGATGAATCCGGATGGATCCGGATTCGAAATGTTCGCTTATGGAATTAGAAACACCGTGGGTTTCTCCTGGCATCCGGAAACCGGCGAACTTTGGTTTACCGACAACGGTCGGGACAATCTTGGTGATAAAAGACCGCCGGATGAGCTCAACCGGGCACCGGTACAGGACCTGCACTTCGGTTTTCCCTACTTACACGGCAGCTCGATAGCCGATCCCCAATACGGAACCAAAGC
>JABGPX010000041.1 GCA_018644745.1 Spirochaetales bacterium | reverse complement strand
TTGATGTACTTGAACGGGGCTGGGAGGAGCATGTCCTCAGGAACTAAGATCTATCTAGGTCTCGCGCCGATTTTGCTTCCCGCGGCGATACTGGTAGCCGGAGGATTTACGGTTACCCTTTTACAGTCCCTTTCGATGTACATGCCCGGGATTGAGCAGGGTCCGCGGTTGAGCGCCTACATACAGCTATTCAAGAACTCATGGTATACACAAAGCTTTGTTTATTCGATTTTTGTCGGGTTTTGTTCTGCTCTGCTATCAGTCGCTATTGGAACCGCGATGGGATATTGGCTTTGGCGTCTCCCGTTATCTCTGCAGAAACCCGCTATTGTCTATAAGATACCTCTCGTGCTGCCTCATCTCGCGGTGGCATTTCTAACCCTGATTTTCTTTTCTAGATCGGGCCTGGTATCCTCATTTGCCAATAAGTTAGGTTTGACAACCTTACAGAGCGAGTTCCCGCGGATACTTTTTGGCGGAAACGGTCTTGGGCTCATTATTGCATACACGTATAAGGAGATACCTTTTGTTATTCTCATGACCTTGTCGGTGTATAAGCGGATTGACGAGAGGTTGATAGTTTCCGCGGTAATGCTTGGAGCAAAAAGGATAACGGTTTTCCGCCGGATCGTGCTCCCTTTTGTTCTTCCGGTAATGAGCACGAGCTTCATTATATTGTTTCTCTACGCATTTGGAGGCTTTGACATACCCTTCCTGCTGAGCGAAAGCAGGCCTCAAATGGTGAGTATTTTTGTGTACAACACCTACTTCAAGCGAGACCTGGTTAGACGCCCTGAGGCTATGGCGGCTCTCGTCATCATGTTCATTTTCGCGGTGGTATTTATCGCGATCTATTCCAGAATCGTTTCAACGCTGGGTGAAAAAAGAAGGCTGCCGTGAAAAACAAGGTTTTGCTTCTCCTGATTTTCCCACTATTGGCATTTATACTTCCAGTCATAGTGCTGATTCTCTTTACATTCTCAGGGATATGGCAATATCCCGCTCTTCTACCGGCTACTTTTAACATGCGAGCTGTTGATTTCTTTCTCTCAAATTATGAGCAGATCCTTCGCAGCATAGGTTCTTCCCTCGCCTATTCACTCTCAGCGGCGGCTTTGACTCTCGTTATTTCAATTTTACCTGCAAGAATATTGGCTCGCTCGGATTTCAAGGGCAAGCAGGCGATAGAAGCAATTCTTCTGGCGCCGGCGCTTCTGCCGGTAATTACCTTTTCAATGGGAGCTCATCTCCTTTTCATCAAATGGGGGCTTATAGATTCCTTCCCGGGTGTTGTTTTCATCCTCTCGATATTTACCTATCCTTACATGCTCAGAGCTCTCATAACCGGATTTCTCGCTAGCCCGCCGGAGATCGGCATCTGCGCCGAAAACCTCGGTGCGGGCCGTATCTTTCGACTTCTCCGAATTGATTTGCCCCTCCTCTTGCCATCTATTGTGGCAGGCGGAACAATAGTATTTCTCATATCATTTTCTGAATATTTTCTCGTGTTTTTAATAGGCGGCGGCCGTATCGCTTCATATTCCGGATATCTTTTTCCCTTTCTCAATTCCTCTGATCATCAAATTGGATCTTTTCTTACTCTTCTGTTTCTGGTAGCTCCCCTTCTACTCTTTCTCATAATTGAATTTAGTATCACTAGAATGCATCGGAAAATGGGGTTGGTTCATTGATCGCTCCTCCGCTCTTCTCTATCGTAATCCCCGTTTTTCGCGAAGAGGAAAGCGTTGAAGCATGCCTGATAGCACTGGAGACTCTAAAAAATATCGAACGAGCAGAAGTGCTGGTAGTTGACGGCCATGCAGGCACCACTCTCGCGAGGATGCCTGACCGTCCAAGACCCTTTGCTTTGAAAAA
>JABGPX010000070.1 GCA_018644745.1 Spirochaetales bacterium | reverse complement strand
AATCATATACATCATCCCCAACACAGTCTCTGCCCATAGCACACCATTCTAGGCAGCTCATAGTCCCGTCGCGCATTACCGTGGTGCCGCAGGCGGTACAGCGTCCTGACAATTCATCTGACCAAATCTCTACATCCTCGTCGCAGTTTGGGCAGTTGAAAGCTTCAGGTTTTGGCTGACGCATGAACTTCGATCCGGGGCAAATTGTATGATCCATCTGACACCTCTATATATACAATATCAAAAAAGTATGAATAAAAATTGATCCGGGTCAAATTTGACACATAAATCCGATGTTTTCTTCTATATGATAGTACTATTGCTCCGAGTTTGGTATCTCGGTAAAGTGGTGTTATGAAGCAAATGACCAATAGAGATAGATTTCTGAGCGTAATGGAATACAAACCCGTCGATCGCGTACCTAATTATGAAGTAGGAGTCTGGAGCCAAACCCGGGAGCGGTGGCAGCAGGAAGGGCTGAACATCCACGATCTTCACTGGGATTGGTTCACCGGTGAGGAGTACTTCGATGTAGATGCTAGAGAATATATTCCGGTGGACTACGGCATGATTCCTCCTTTCGAGTCTAAGGTTTTGGAGGAGAACGAGCGGCACGAGATAATACAGGATGGATCCGGCCGGATTCGGAAAGCCCTAAAAGTGGGTGCAATCGACGGGTCCCGGACCAGTATGGACCAGTACCTGAAGTTTGCCGTCGAAAATCGGGAGGACTTCAAGAAGATAAAGGAACGTTTCATCGCGAATCTGGGCAAGCGCTATCCTCCTGGTTGGCTGGAAATAATGGCTCCGCGGTGGCAAAACCGGAATCATGTGCTGGTTCTGGGCCGTAATTGCAGCACTTTGGGTTTTTATTGGCGCGCCAGGGTTTGGATGGGGACCGAAGGTGTCAGCTATGGCTGGTATGATCAGCCCGATCTCATGCATGAAATGATGGAGTTTATCGCGGATTTTACTATTGAAGTATCAAAGCCAATCTTACAGACTACCGATGTGGACTATGTCTTTATCAATGAGGACATGGCTATGAAGCAGGGACCGCTCCTGAGTCCGGACTGCTATCGAGAGTTTATTTTCCCACATATGAAGCGGCTCGTTGATTTTCTTAAATCCAATGGTGTCCGGTATGTTGTAGTGGACAGCGACGGAAATACCGAACCGCTCATTCCCCAGCTTCTCGAGGCCGGTGTCGACGGCCTTTGGCCCCTGGAGCGAGCATCGGCCGATACGGACCCTCATTTTTTGAGGAAAAAGTACGGCCGAGATCTTCGGCTTTGGGGCGCCGTGGATAAAAGAGAACTGAGCAAAGACAAGGCGGCAATCGATACCCACCTTGCAGAGTTTACCGATTTGATCGAGGAGGGGGGCTTTATCCCGACGGTAGATCACACCGTTCCGCCGGATATATCGCTTGAGAATTTCAAATATTATATGAAAAGGAAAAAGGAACTGCTTGCCGGAAATTTTTAAGCGGTTGTACCGGCTATCTGAATAAACCTTCCCTTTTCCGTCGCATTGGCATATAGTGCGCCGGTGACCGAGATTACTAAACAGCGTTTACGTAGAATTTTTTCTCTTGCATTTCCCTTGATGGTTTCACATGCTTCTGAGACGGTGATGCTCTTCGCGGACCGTCTCTTTCTATCGCGGGTTGGTAAACTGGAATTGGCAGCCGCTATGAGCGGAGGATTAACCAGTCACGTGCTGACATCCCTTTTCGGCGGAGTCGTAGGTTATAACAACGCGATCGTCGCCCAATACTACGGAGCCGGGAAAAAGCAGCAATGTGTTCAGGCTACCGGTCAGGCTGTATTTTTGGCTCTGCTGAGTTTTCCTCTTCTACTTGGGGTAATCCCCTTTAC
>JABGPX010000435.1 GCA_018644745.1 Spirochaetales bacterium | reverse complement strand
GACATTATAAAATCCTTTACCTCCAAGCCGGATGACTGGACAGTCAAAGAAGGCCAGACTGAGGCCTTGAATGCCGGTGCCGCGGTCACCCGGAATGGAAGCAGACTCACCTTCCAATTCGAGGCCGGAGAAGAGATAAATTACAGCGACCCGTCCACGCTCGAACTCAGATTGAGGAAATACATGTGGCTGCACGACGAAGCCCCGGTGCTCCAGAAAATCTACCAGTGCCACGCCCGTATTCAGGGAATCGTAGCGAGTATTCTCGGTGAGCAGTCAGAACTCTACCAATCCATGGCATTGGTAAAGCCGCCGAAGATAGGAGTGGACAAACCGTGGCATCAAGATAACGCATATTTCGCGACAAAGGATCCCGACGGAGTTCTCGGCACCTGGATTGCTCTCGATAATTCAACCGTGGAGAACGGCTGTATGCACTTCATTCCCGGAGGCCATAAAGCAGGCCCTTTGAGACATCGGCACACCCACGATTGCGAAATTGTAGAGGATCGGATCCACAAGGCCGACGCTATACCCGTTGAACTGCCGCCGGGAGGAATTATTTTTTTCCACGGGAATATACCTCACTTCACCCCGCCTAACTCATCACAAACCAGAAGACGCGCGCTGCAGTACCATTACCGGAGATCATCAAATGTGATAATATCCTCGGAAGAATACGACGCCGTTTTCACTGAAGCGGATGGGTCCCCGGCCTCCTGCGACGCCGTACGGCGAATTGGATTTTAATAATGCTAAAGCATAAATGGTCACGTCATGAAGATCTCGCGATTGTAAAATCTCCATCAGTTGGAAGAGAGGAATATCTCGATTATATGACCTTTCAGGCCAACGACCGGCCGCTGTTTACCGAAATATTCGGCCCGATAATCGGTTTGAAAGAGGAATGGGAATCTCAGGGAGCAACCGCCGAGGAATTGGATTTTTCGGCATTCACTTTTCGCTGCGAATCCAGAGCAACCGTCGGCGCAAATACCGGCAGAATCATCAGGCACGAGCCGGTGGTGCTCGAAGACAGCGACGAATATCTCATTACAAAGGATGATATCGGCAGAACGATGAAACTGCCGAAAGCTACCGCGACTATAGGGCTCCCTCTCAATTTCCCGGTAGAGACTATGGATGATTGGCAGAAGATCAAACCGCTCTATGAGTTCAGCGAGCAGCGGTTCTCGCGGAATTGGGAAGCCGACGCAAAGATTGCCCGTGAGCAGGACAAAGTAATCGGGGTGACCATACCGGGGGGATACGACGAAACAAGAGAGCTCATGGGTGAGGTAAATCTCAGCTATGCTTACTACGAAAACCCCGAACTCATCCACGACATCCTGAACACAATAACAAAAACCTCCATCCAGGTTCTCGATCGAGTATCCGCTGCTGTACAAGTCGATATGCTTTTCGTTCATGAGGACATGGCGGGAAAATCGGGACCTTTGGCCGGTCCGAAGCAGATTAACGAGTTCATCGCGCCATATTATTTGAAAGTGTGGAATATGCTCCGGGACCGAGGAGTACGGCTGTTTGATCAGGATTCAGACGGCGACATGAACCCGGTGCTGGAGTCTTTTGTCGACGCCGGTGTAAATGTAATGCATCCGATGGAACCGGCCTCCAATATGGATATTGTGAAAATACGAGAATCCTTCGGCACCAGGCTTGCTTTCTACGGAGGAATCGATAAGCACGTAATAAGGAAAACAAAAGAAGAGATTGAAGCGGAACTCGAGTACAAGATCCCGCCTATGGTAAAAACCGGCGGCTGCGTTCTCGCTCTCGATCATCGTATTCCAAACGGCACCCCTCTGGAGAACTATAAGTTCTATCTAAAGAAGGCTTGGGAAATACTCGAGCGGGAGACCTCTAAAACCGTGTGATACAGATAGCGGGTTGTGCTCTACAACCAGGGAGTTTTTCTCTCTCTTCTCATGGCTATTTCATCTATCATACCGTTTCCCGAATGAGTTAAAAGGAAAATCACCAACTCGGCAATCTCCCACGGGTTTATCATCTCGCTGGTGTCAATATCGGGACGAACAGCCTGTATCATATCCGTGGCCACACCGCCAGGTGAAATGGTGTGAATACGTATGCCCGTCTCGTGAAGCTCCTTTGCCAATGATTTTGTCCATCCGAGAAGTGCGTGCTTGGACGCCGAATATGCCGCCTGTTCCGGGTAACCGCGGGTCGCGGTGACGGAAGCAATATTGATAATCACCGGGCCATCTGAATCGCACAGATACGGCACCGCCTGCTGACAAAGAAAAAACGGCGCCCGGGCGTTTACGGTCATATGAGCTTCCCAGTCTGAAACCGTCAGATCTGCATAGCCCCCCGATCTGCCCACTCCCGCGTTGTTTACCAGAATATCCAGAGAACCGAAGTACTTGCTGGTCTGGGACACAATCCGTCCCGGGCTTTCAGGGTCCATCAAATCAGCTTGTATGGCAAGCACCCGGATACCCCGCTCTAGAAGCGCCTTTTCCTGAATCGAAAGAGCCTCTGAATCTCGACCGGTGATGGCCAGATTAACCCTCTGTTCGGCGAGAGCCGCGCAGATCGCGGCCCCGATTCCCCGGGTTGCACCGGTAACAATCCCGGTTCTTCCAGCTATATCAACGGTCATCAGCTGTTCTCCGCGGCGGGAAGATTCACCGGCTCGGGAGAATGGGTATGCCGCAAGGCCTGTTTTCGTCCGAGTATATTCATAAACAGCACCAGCAAAATAACTACTGAAAGATACCCGACAAGAAGCAGGATCACGTCCTCAATCCCCCACCGGTTCTGCACTCTTGTTACGAGGAACACCGAGAGCGAACCGATGCCGAAAACTAAAGTAAACTTTATTCCGTACGCGAGAGATCTCCACCTTGCAGGAGTCAGCATCGCGAACAGACTATTCTCGACGGGCTGCAGACCAAGAGTAAAAAAAGCATAGAAGCCTGCATAGATAATCAATCCAAACCCCGATCCAAATCGAAGGAGCAGCAGGAACGGCAGAGCGGCACAGACAAACACGATATACGTTTTTTTAAGATCAAATCTGTCCGCAAGTTTTCCTCCGACCGCCTGACCGATCATACCGATGAGATACGCGCAGCCTGCTACCACGGCGGCAAACAAACTGCCCTGCTCACTCGACAGCACTCCTGATTCACCGGCCTTGTTGAGCATAACCGACAATCCTTCAAAAGCGTCGCTCAATCTGGTTTCCAGATAGCTCGGAAGAATCAAGGTGAATCCCCGATAGAGCAGCCCGAACACAGATACCACGGCGCACAGCGCGATAAAAAGGCGTAAAGCGTTGCCCTTTTTGATTTCCGAGCCGCGCTGTTTATCCGAGTTTCGATCAACAGAAAATGGAACGAGCAGACACATGATCCCAATTCCAACGCCGACACAACCGAGGATGAGAAGAGTAGTCTGCCAACCAAGAGCATAGTTGAGGAAACCCGCTGCAAATGGGGCCGACGCAATGCCGAGATTTCCAAAAATCCCGTTTAACCCGAGGCCTTTGCCTCGGGATTTGAGTCCCTTCGAAAGCATAGAGAGACCCGAGGGGTGATAAGCAGCGCATCCGATACCAACCAGCGCGAGAGAAAGAGAAAGAAAGGCCGGATCCCTCAGCGTCCCGGAGAGTAGAAACCCGGTTCCTGCGATTATTACCCCCGTGCCCATCACAATCCTCGGGTTGAAGTGATCGGCGAGAAATCCCCATGGCATTGCCAAAAGACCATAAAGCAGGTACATCAGAAAACTCTTGGGCAGTATCTGTTCCAAAGGCATGCCGAGGGACCGGGTAATCGGAAGCAGGAGAACCGGAAAAACCAGCATGTAAAAATGGGTAAAAAAATGTCCAAAGCTGGTAAAGCTGAGTATTTTGCGTTCGTTGGTATCCATAGCAAATACTTAAACTGTGTTTCCAGTGTTTTGTCAAACCGATTCGTGATATATGCTGTAGCAAAGGAGGATTGCCATGCCGACAATCGACAAGCTCTACCTATTTTTACATGCTCCGGCGAAAGCTCCGATGAGAGAGGAGTTGGTAAAACGCCTCGATATTGAAGAGCTCTGGATCAAGTTGATTAAGAAAGCCGGTCATGAGCAATCGTCCATGATATGTATCATTCAAGGCGGGTTCGGCGGTGACCCGGAACTTGTGTCGGCCGCGCAGGGCTCCTTTGGCGAGCGCTGTGTCGTAGATCCTGAAGATACAAGCGACAGCTGCCGTCTCATCCTCGCCGATGATATGAAACGAACCTTCGACAGCAGAGGAAACCATGGTGAGTGGCACCACTATGAATTGTGGAGTTCAAACAACGCCCGGCGATGGGCGGAAGGCTTGAAGCAGGAAATGCAGAAGGAGGGGCTAACCTACAACCCGGAAACCATCCGGATCGAAACTTTTGGGAACTGGACCGGCTGCCATCATAAATATACCAACTATATGACCAGCTATCTGGACGCCGGAGCGGCTGCGCGAATTCACGCCGATCCAACAATGTGCTCTCTCAAAGACCTTCCCCATAAAGCAGCGGAATTTAAAGAGCAGGTTGATCTGGTAGAAGGAGTTCAGCTTTTTCTATTCCTCACGGAGACAGGATGTCCCATTGCTCAATACTGGGATGGGCTCAGAAACGTCTGGGAGCATCCGCATACTGCGTCGGTCGAGATAGATCCCGGGTCGGTTATGCTTTACACATTTTCTCCCAATGCATATATACAGGTAGACGGGGCGTCCGGCGCCGACGGGAATCGGCTTATTCTTGATGTAGGTGACGGAGCGCGCCCGGCTTACAGTACGCTTGTTGGGAAAAGCCTCCGATCACTAGAGAATATTCAATATGATGATTTCAGAGAAGCTGCCGTCGGCGCAAAAATCACCACGTGGAAACGGTCGCCCTCCACATTCTACCGGGTAGAAATCTGATATTATGAAGCAAGGCAAGGACCCGGATTACACACAGGAAGAGATCAATAATTGTATACGCTTACTGTCTCACCTTGTCAGTCATGGTGAGGTATTTGCGGCCCTTCCAAAGGAACAGAAAATCGAACTGATGAAGTACGCCGGACGACTGTCGAGGCCGGATGCGGACTTGCTGAATCAGCGGAAAAAAGCGGTCCGAAAGATGAGAAAAACGCAGATAACCGCGGAGGAGCGGAAAGCCAGGGCAGCAACGGGCATCCGATTGGCAAGAGAAGCTTCGGTGTTTACCGCGCCGTCCCAAATACGGCTCACGGATACAACTGAATCCGGCGATACGGGCAAGCGTCTCAACTCACCCCGCAATTGTTATGTGTGTAAAGCCGAATTCACCCAGTTGCACTTCTTCTACGACACTATGTGCCCAGGTTGCGCGGAGCTCAATTACGCGAAACGCTTTCAAACCGCGGATTTAACAGGACAGGTTGCTCTGATTACCGGCTCGCGGCTAAAAATCGGTTATCAGGTTACGCTTATGATGCTGAGGGCCGGTGCGACCGTGATAGCAACCACCCGGTTCCCTGTGGATTCGGCGCTGCGGTATTCGCGGGAAAAGGATTTCGCAGAGTGGGAAGACAGGCTTCATATCTACGGGCTGGATCTTCGTCATACTCCAAGTGTAGAAATCTTCTGCGTCAATATCGAACAGTCATTCAGCCGCCTAGATATTCTCATCAACAACGCCGCCCAGACCGTCCGCCGTCCTCCGGGGTTTTATGCGCATCTGATGGAAAAGGAGACAATGCCATTCCACGAGATCCCGGAAGCCTCTCGAAAATTGATGAATCAATTCAAGACCTGCGTCGGTGCCCTGACCGGGATAGCTCTTCCAGATCGGTTCGCGGAACAGGCTCTCGCGGTTACCTGGCACGGCAAACTGCCGGGAATCGGTCTACGGGAGTCCGCCCGTCTGTCCCAAATTCCCTATAATCATGATGATACCCTGCCGACAGAAACAGTTTTCCCAAAGAACCGGTTAGACGCAGATCTGCAGCAAGTCGATTTACGAATAACCAACAGCTGGAGATTAAAACTTGGAGAGATCCAGACCTCGGAAATGATGGAAATACAATTGGTGAACTCGGTAGCTCCTTTTGTGCTGTGCAATATGCTGGCAGGAATGATGAAGAGAGAGAACACCGGTCAGAAACACATCGTGAATGTGTCAGCAATGGAAGGTAAATTCCTGCGGTTCAAGAAAGGAGAACGCCACCCTCATACCAATATGGCCAAGGCGGCGCTGAACATGCTGACTCATACGTCAGCAAGCGAGCTGGCGAATCACGGTATTTTCATGAATGCGGTCGATACAGGATGGGTTACCGATGAGGATCCGGCGCAGCTGTCTAAACTCAAAGAAGAGCTCCACGATTTTCAGCCGCCTCTTGATATAGTGGATGGCGCCGCCAGAGTATGCGATCCATTTTTCGACGGAATAAATACGGGAAAACATTGGTGCGGGAAATTTCTGAAAGACTATTTTCCCATCGACTGGTAGGAGGTAAGGTTCCGTTTCCTCGCCTCCATAGCAAGGCCGAGAGAAACTGAGTTAAATCTGTCGGTATCCATTCTGATATCTGCCGATGGAAATCGCTTCTCTGCCTGATCTCTGATTTGTCTTACCATTGATGATCCGCCGGTAAGAAAAACCATGTTTATTTGATTCTCGTTGATACCCGCCTTCAGCAATGTTTCGGAGACCGCTGCGTCGATTCCAAGAAGTTCATCCTGGATATACTCTCCAAACTCCTCAGCGCGGATCCGCTCTTTCAGCTCGATGCCATGCTCAAAGAAGCGCACCGCCGCGGTATCATGCTCAGAGAGTTCATGTTTCGCCGCGCGAATTGCCTGGAACAACGCATAGCATAGATCATCATCAATAAGAGAGATAAGTCTGCTGATCCCGGCCTTATCGACCGCGCCGTTTCTGATATACGTAAGCTCGTCCCGGTACTCCATGGTCTTGAGGAAGGCGATTCTGTCCCAGCGACGGATGGTGCGGTAGATATGTATCGGCACAGGGAGCAGCTTGCCGTATGATTCATATAATGTGCCGTGACCAAAATAACCGACCAGACGGTGCCACATGATCTCGCTGTCCAGATCATCTCCGCCGATCCTCACACCGTGAGACGCAGGAATGCGAATAGTGCCGCCGGTCTCGAGCCTGATTACCGAAAAATCCGCCGTGCCGCCGCCGAAATCACACACCAGGGCGACCGAATCGGCAGATAGTTCCGGCGTGTAACGCGCGGCCGCTGCAACCGGTTCATAGAGAAACTCGATCCTGGAGAACCCGCATCTCTCAGCCGCCGCGCGGAGCCGCGTCTCGGCAAGCACATCATCCGCGCCGATGGTAGAGAAATTCACCGGCCTGCCGAATACCGCGCCGTTTATCTCTGTTCCCAGAAAATCTTCGATTTTGTTTTTGAAATCCCGGATTATCATTGCTGCCAATTCCTCCGGTGAATACATCTTCTCGTAAATATTGGTTTGTACAAAAGAGGGGTCAGGCAGCACCGATTTTATTGATTGAACAAAGCGGCCGTTCATACCGGAGGCCATATATTCGTCAATGGCCCGCTGTCCGATGTACCGCTTCTGGGCCCGCGGCCCGCAGTCCGGAAGAAACAAAACTGACGAATCGGAAAAGACCCGTTGTCCGCTTCCCCCGTCGCCGATAAGTGTAACCACGGTATTACTGGTTCCAAAATCAAAACCGCAATAAAAAGGCAACACCGCCTCCTTGATGACCTCTTCATATCAGCATATCATTTGAGCCGCTATGAAGGAAATAATTACCACGATAATAAACCCCTGCGGACCAGACCGGCCCAGGAGCGATACCGCTTCGATAGTCGAACTCCCTTCGGGACGGCTGCTCTGCGCCTATCACAGTTACATTCCGGGACCCGACGGAGGCGGTGACTTCGGCGAAGCCCGGATCTATATAAGAGAATCGACGGACGGAGGCCTCACCTGGCAGAACGAACGCTTGATAGTTCAGGCGGGCACAGATGATCTTAATGCGATATGCCCATCTCTTCATCTTATCGACGGCGTTCTTCTTTTCTGTTACCTGATAAATCATGAGAAAACTGTTTCATCCACCCTGATTACCTGGTCCGAAAACGAGGGCGAGACGTTCGCACCCGCGGTTCCAATATGGGATCACATCGCAGAGCATAGGTTCTGCGGCTATTCAGGATTCATCCGTCTGGCCGACGGCAGGCTGCTTCTACCATTTCAGACCTCAAAAGAGGTGTGGACAAAAAACGAGCATATCACCATCGGCACCATTATCAGCAGCGATAACGGTGCAACCTGGGCCGAGCGAGCTCATCGGATAACCCTGCCGATGCGCGGTGTAATGGAACCGTCGATCGCGGTACTTTCAGACGGCCGACTCCTCATGTCGATGCGCTCTCAGCTCGGTAGCGTATTCCTCTGCGGTTCCGACGACGGCGGCGAAACCTGGAGCCTTCCGCAGACAACCGGGCTGCGAACTCCTGAGTCCTGCACCGCCCTTGCCAGAGTTCCGGGAAGCCGGCGACTGGTGTTGTTTTGGAACGACTCTGAGTACCTGCCGACTCATCATCACTATGGGTTTCGAACACCTCTCTCGGCCGCTGTCTCCGACGACGAAGGCGCGAGCTGGCAGAAGCTGCTAGACATAGAAAACGGCGAGTTTACCGAATATACCAATCTGACTCTGTTCTTCACATCCGGCAATACCTGCATACTCACCTATTGTGAATCCGTGGGTACGCCCGACGGCTCATTCGGAAGGGACTGTATCAGGCTGAAAGCAGCGATTATTCCGACGAGTCTGCTTCTCGACGGGAAGGTATCGGATTAGCGGGATAGATCGTCGAATGAACAGGAAAAAACTTGACTTGGGGATCAGATAAAACCAAATTATGGGGTAAAGGAGAACCATATGAAAAAATTTATTTCATTGCTAATTGTGCTTTCCATCGCCGCTTCTTTATTCGCCGGTGGTGGAAACGAGACATCCACTTCCGAAGCAACGGACAAACTGGTCGTGTATTCACCGAACAGCGACGGCCTGCTCAACGCCACCATCCCTGCATTTGAAGAGAAATACGGGGTCAAGGTCGAAGTTATTTCCGCTGGAACGGGAGAAGTTTTCAAGAGACTGCAGGGAGAGGCGAATTCGCCTTATGCCGATGTTGTTTTTGGAGGTGCCTACGCGACGTATATGATAAACGAGGCCCTCTTCGACCCGTACACTTCGGTGAACAACGGCAATATCATCGACATCTATCAGAATACCACAGGATTCATAACACCGTATGTATTGGACGGGAGTCTCATCCTTGTTAATAAGAGCCTAATCGGCGACATCGATATAAAAGGTTACAAAGATCTTCTGAATCCCGCTCTCAAGGGGAAAATTGTTTCCGCAAATCCCACAGCTTCGTCAAGTGCATATGCCCATCTAACTAACATGCTTAATGCAATTGGCGATGGCGACTATCAAAGCGAAGAAGCCTGGGAGTTCGTAAAGGCACTTTTTACCAACACTGTGGTTATCGGCAGCTCAAGCTCTGTATGGAAAGGCGTGCGTGACGGTGAGTACACGATCGGTCTTTCATATGAAGACCCGAGCGTTCAGTTGGTAAGAGACGGCGCAGATGTGAAAGTGGTTTATATGGACGAAGGAGTTGTTTATCTTCCCGCCGGATCGGGGGTAGTCAAAGGCGCCAAGAATCTGGTAAATGCCCGTCGTTTCATTGATTTTATTACATCAGCTGAGATTCAGAACGTCTACGGCACGAGCATTACGAACCGCCCTGTCATGGCCGATGTTGCCACACCTGACTATATGGTAAATATCAAAGATATCAATATCATCGCCGAAGATATGGAATACGTGTATCAGAACAAGGCGGCTTTGCAGGAAAAATTCAAAGATATCTTTGTAGAAATCCAAGGCTAATAATTAAGGTTCGGAATATGAGTGTTAACATCTCGATAAAGAACGCGGTAAAAAAGTACGGTGAGAACACAATTATTCCGGATCTATCAATTGATATCCGCGATAAGGAGTTTTTCACGCTGCTCGGCCCTTCAGGATGCGGCAAAACTACCTTATTGCGGATGATAGCGGGTTTCAATACGATCGAAGGCGGGGATTTTTTCTTCGATGAGAAACGCATCAACGACATGGAAGTCAGCAAGCGGAATATCGGCATGGTTTTTCAAAACTATGCCATTTTCCCGCATTACACAGTTCAGCAGAACGTTGAGTTTGGGCTGAAGAATCGTAAACTGCCAAAGAACGAGATCCAACGTGCCGCAGCGGAGTTTCTGGATCTCATGCAGATTCTCGAATTCAAAGACAGGATGCCGGAGCGTCTGTCCGGCGGTCAGCAGCAGCGGGTTGCTCTAGCACGGGCTCTGGTTATCAAGCCGGATGTACTTTTAATGGACGAGCCGCTTTCGAATCTGGATGCGAAGCTGCGCATGGAAATGCGGCAAGCTATCCGCAACCTCCAGAAGGAAGTCGGAATTACCACCATCTATGTTACCCACGACCAGGAAGAAGCAATGGCGATTTCCGATCGAATCGCGGTAATGAAAGATGGTATTATACAGCATGTCGGTACGCCTCGAGAAATTTATCATCGACCGAGAAATATCTTTGTCGCGACCTTTATCGGACGCACCAATTTAATCGAAGCAGAATACAGTTCCGCGAATAAAACGGTACGGATGAATGGGCATGAATTCGGCGTGGATAATCTGCCGGATGAGACAGATTCCTCGGTTATACTCTCGGTGCGGCCGGAAGACTTCAAGATGTCTCGGGACAATAAAGGGGGAATAGAGAGCCGGTTATTAGACAGCATATTCCTCGGATTGAACACTCATTTTCTTGTTGAACTTCCCGATAAAAAGGTAGTTGAGATCATCCGTGAATCGGTTATGGACGCTATTTTCAAACCCGGCGACGCGGTTTATCTGAGCCTTGAAACGGAGAAGATAAACGTGTTTTCAAACGACGGAAATCGGAACCTAATCCGTGCAGACTGAGCAGAAGGTCCGGAGCGGCCGTGACGTCTGGAGCCTGGTGACGCTAGTTGTTCTAGGGCTCTACGGACTTTTCCTCGTATATCCATTGCTGAACCTTCTTGGCCAGGCTGTTCTGGATAAGACGACCGGGAAATTCACTCTGTCGTACTTCTATAAATTTTTTAGCAAGCCATATTACTTCAACACCCTGCTAAACAGCTTCAAAGTAACTTTTTTAGTTACCATTCTCACGGTGGTGTTAGGAACCCCGCTTGCCTACTTTTTTACCCGTTATAAGATTCGCGGCAAATCGTTTATAAGAATTCTGATTATACTTTCATCTATGTCGGCCCCTTTTATCGGCGCCTATTCATGGATACTTCTGCTTGGGAGAAGCGGAGTTATTACTACTTTTTTCAGGAACACTTTGGGAATAAATATCCCGAGCATTTATGGTTTTGC
>JABGPX010000495.1 GCA_018644745.1 Spirochaetales bacterium | reverse complement strand
CGTCCTCGAGAACGATAGGCTTTCCGTCGTAGTCCTTATGTATCCTCGGTTTTACATTCTCCCCCGAGGCATCGGAAACGGTATCTACATGCGCCATAAATCCAATTACCGGCGCGTTTTCTTTGCCCGTAGCAGCCGGTATTCGGGCAATCAGAAATCCCTTCTCCGTAAGATCTATATCATCAATTCCAATCTCCCGAAGCTCCTCAACCAGCAGATTCAATAGATCCCACTGCCCGGGGGTAGAAGGTATTGTATCTACATGCCGGTCGGAAGTGGTGAAAATGCAGGCGTATCGAACAAATCGGTCTAGTAATTGGTCCTGAAACCAGTCAGTAGAAAAATTCATGATGAGATTGTATCGTGAAGATACAAGATACGCAACGAGACGGCAGTGATCCGAAACTTCGGGACACTACATACAAATTTGTATGCTTTCCCTTTTTTTGCTACATTTCCGTATGTTTTCCGGGGCTCATTCCGACATGCATATATTTAGGCAGCTGCTAAGCTGTTTGTCAATAACGACTTATTCCGCAGAAAGGAAACTGGCATAGATATTGCTTATATTGATGGATATGTACACAATTGGCCTGTGAACTTTTGATATCACCGGCTCGGATTTATAAATACAGCAAGGAGCGTATAGAATGAGTACACCTAAAACCCCAAAAGAGGTTCTCGCCCTAATTGAGCGGGAGAAAGTCGAAGTTATCGACCTGAGATTCATGGATTTCCCCGGACTTTGGCAGCATTTTTCAATCCCCGTGGGAGAGTTGGATGAGTCGACTTTTGAAGAAGGCCTAGGCTTTGACGGATCGAGTATCCGCGGATGGCAAGCTATTAACGAATCTGACATGCTGGTAAAACCGGTCCCCGAAACCGCATTTCTCGATCCATTTATGCAGCACAAGACCCTGGTAATGATCTGCAACATCTGTGATCCGATTACAGGTGAAGATTATACAAAAGATCCGAGGAATATCGCTCGGAAATCCGTGAACTATCTTATCAGTTCCGGCATCGCCGACACCGCCTTTATCGGACCGGAAGCTGAGTTCTTTATTTTCGATGATGTGCGTTTTGACAGAATGAACATTCGGGTTATTACTTTCTTGATTCCGTAGAAGGTCGCTGGAATACAGGAAGGGATGAGGGACCCAATCTTGGTTACAAGCCGCGTTACAAAGAAGGATATTTCCCGGTACCTCCTACTGACAGCCAGCAGGATTTGAGAAGCGAGATGATGCTCGTGCTCGAAAGCATCGGAGTGCCAATCGAGTGTCAGCATCACGAAGTTGCCACCGGCGGTCAGGCTGAAATCGATATGCGCTTTGGCCCACTTGTAGAAATGGGCGATTCGCTGCTCAAGTATAAATACGTAATCAAAAATACTGCTAAGAAGTATGGACGTACGGTTACCTTTATGCCGAAACCGCTTTACAACGATAACGGCAGCGGAATGCATACCCACATATCGTTCTGGAAAGATGGTAAAAACCTCTTTGCGGGTGACAAGTATGCGGGGCTTTCCGAGGCTGCAATGTATGCGATGGGTGGAATCTTAAAACACGCACCTGCGCTGCTCGCATTTACAAACCCGACTACTAACAGCTACAAGCGCCTGGTTCCCGGGTACGAAGCACCGGTAAATTTGGCTTATTCGAGCCGGAACCGAAGCGCGGCGATCCGTATTCCAATGTACTCATCTTCGGATAAAGCGAAACGGATCGAGTTCCGCTGCCCCGACCCGAGCTCAAACCCGTACCTGGCTTTCTCGGCCCTGTCGATGGCGGCTTTGGACGGCATACTCAACAAGATCGATCCCGGTCAGCCGCTTGATAAAGATATCTACGATCTGCCCCCGGAAGAACTGGCGAAAGTTCCCACAACGCCCGGCTCACTAAGAGAAGCCCTCGAAGCGCTGAAGGCCGATCATGATTTTCTGCTGAAGGGTGATGTATTCACTCCCGATGTTATTGAAACCTGGATAGACTATAAGATGGAGAACGAGGTGAAAGCTCTGGAACTCAGACCCCATCCTTGGGAATTCGCACTGTACTACGACATATAGGGCACATCGAAAAACCCACATTTTATTCTGCCGACAGAATGGGTTACCGTTTCGTATGTGCTGCAGTTCAAAGTAGCGGTAATAATAGGCGCCCTATGAAATTTGATTGAGCCTGGCGGTAAGCGGAGAAACAACAACTCCGTCGCCGGGCTTTTATAGCTTATATTGAAGCGAACATCACCGTTGAGTTGTGGCCACCGAATCCAAAAGAATTCGATATGGCATATTTGATTTCCTTCTCAATCGGTTCACTATTGATGCAGCTAAGAGGAATCTGAGGATCAAAATTATCAATATTGATCGATGGAGGTACAACACCATTTCTCATCGCTTCTATAGTAATAATGCCTTCGACAGCCGCGGTTGCACCAAGGATGTGGCCGTGCATCGATTTTGTGGAACCTACATGACAATTCTCCTCGTTATCACCAAGAAGCATTTTCACGGCTTTTGATTCCGCGATATCTCCCAAAGGCGTGGATGTTCCATGGGTATTCACATAGTTAAGCACGTCAGAAGGCAACTTCGCGTTATCCAATGCCATCTGCATCGACCGGTAGGCGCCGCGCCCTTCGGGATCAGGCATTACAAGATCATAGCCGTCACCGGACATACCGACTGCTTTCAATTCACAGAGGATCTCAGCTCCCCTCGCCTTCGCGTGCTCATACTCCTCAACTACCAGAACACCGGCTCCCTCGGCTATAACAAAACCGTCACGATCGACATCATAAGGCCGTGAAGCTTTCTGAGGGGTTTCCCGGAAATGTGTCGAAAGGGCCTGCATGTTAGCGAATCCGGCCACGCCAAGTTCGATGACCGCAGCTTCCGATCCGCCGGCAATCATTACATCAGCCATTCCGGACTGAATGATCATAAATGCCGATATCAGAGAATGATTCGAAGTTGCGCATGCTGTCTGAAGGCTTAAATTCGGCCCTTTCATGCCATATTCCATGCTCAGCAGCCCGGCGGCAATATTGCCGATGGCCGCGGGTACATAAAAAGGGCTTACTCTTCGGGCACCTTTGGTGGCAAGGGCCGCCGAATTATCATGCTGAGCTTGCATTCCACCCATACCGGAGCTCACGCACATGCCGATTCTTTCCGCTTCTTTGCTTACTTCCAGGCCGGATTGGGAGATAGCCTGGTTAGCCGCCGCGAAAGCAAAATGCACAAACTTGTCCATTCTCTTCGCCTTCTTGAGAGTATCTTCGGAAAAATGCTCCTTGTAGTCGAAGTTTTTCACTTCTCCTGCAATATCTATCTGGAGATGAGAGGCGTCAAAATTGGTTATTCTATCGATACCGCTCACGCCGTTTGACGCTTTTTCCCAGGTTTCCTTTACACTGTTTCCAAGGGCGTTTACTGTTCCGGTTCCGGTAATAACTATTCGTTTCCCATTCATCATATGTTCCTGTATTTTGACCGTTTTTTGCTAAATCAGGACGCCCAATAGGGTATCCCGGGCAATTGGGGCATATATTCCACATTTACTCGCAGAAAATCAAGGGGGAAGAGAATACCTCAGCTACTCTGCCGCGGATTTTCTGGCCTTCTCCAATACGACCACCCGGCTTCGAACCTCTTGCGGCGTGATGATCTGGGCGGCTTCATTCCGGATAACATCGTACAGGTTCTCATACAACCGCATAACCGGTTTATCCGAAGGAGCAGCACCGGCACCCGCGTCAGTTTCGGCCTGCCTCTCCCATGATCCGGTCTGCCATTGAACCTGTTCGCTGTTGTAGCTTCGGTCCGGTGTCGGCTCCAAAGATAATGGACGTTCCGGCATTGTTGACCAGTCCACCCACTTCCATTCAAGAGAGGTACCGGTTCCCCGCAGACCGCCTTCCGTGCCGCCAATGAGCCACCGGTCCTGTTCATGCGGAATACAATCGATCAGCTCTATTTCGATAGTCGGGCGGCCCTTCCCGCTCAGAACTACCTTGAGGTAATCCTCCGCATCTCCGCTGCAGAGACAATGCTTCATCTCGCACCGAACGTCCGGATCGCCGCCGCCGAATAGCACCATGGCATGGTCTATCGGATGAGGACCGTTATTATTGAGCGCGCCGCCGGACATCTCTCTTGTTGTCTGCCAATCCCACCGGCGTTTGAAACCGTTCCAGCATATGCGAATGAGCTTGATATCACCAAAAAGACCGCTTTCACACAGCTCCTTCACCTTCTGGAAATCCGGCTCAAAACGCCGCTGCTGGAATGGCTGAAGGACCTTACCCGCTTTTTCAGATGCCTTTATCATCGCATCCACGTCGGCGGCCACAAGGCCAAAGGGTTTTTCACAGAGTACATGTTTTCCCGCGTTCAGCGCCTGAACCGCGTGAGGTGCGTGAAAAGCATTCGGAGAAGAGACAATAACCATCTCAATTTCGTCATCAGCCAACAACTCTTCGACCGAAGTGTATGCCTTGCAGCTCATATCTTTCGCTACTTGATTTCTCCGATCGGTTATCGGATCGTATACGGCAGCGACCTGAAAACGATTGGAATTGTTCCTTATAGCCCGGCAATGAATTCCCCAGCCGCTTCGGCCCAATCCAAGGATACCTACCGCAATTTTGTTATTTTCCATGTTTACCAGCCTCCGTGAAGTGTCTTGCGTTTGATGCTTATGTTCCCCGGATACAGCTCGTTTGTCGAGAGGTAATTTGACGATTCATTCTATTGTCAGCTATGCGGGCAACTCCTCGAGTAACCGCCCGTCAGCAATTTCGATTTTTCGTCCTGCATAGGCCAACGTTGCCGAATCGTGAGTAACCGAAATAATCGTATGGCCCTCAGCATTCAATTGTGAGAAAAGATCCATCACCTCGTCTCTGGTATCTTTGTCCAGGTTGCCGGTCGGCTCGTCCGCTATAATAATGAAAGGCTCGTTTACCAGAGCTCGTGCTATCGCAACCCGCTGCTGCTGGCCTCCCGACAGTTCATTCGGCAGATGTTTCATGCGGTCGCTCAGACCGACCTTTCGGAGAGCTTCCTCCGCCATCATGCGCTTTTGCTTTCTCTTGATGTCGAGGTGGGCGAGCGGAAGCACCGTGTTCTCATATGCATTGAGAAACGGGATGAGATTGAATGCCTGAAACACAAAACCGATATATTCACAACGAAAGCGTGCGAGTCCGTCGTTTCCGATATCTTCGTAGAGATCAATGCCGTCAACTGTTACGCTTCCGGCGGTCGGGTGAAGAAGACCGGCGATTATGTTGAGCAGGGTGGATTTACCGCTCCCCGATGATCCATGGATTGCCACACTTTCTCCCTGTTCGATACCGAAGGAGATGCGGTCAAGAGCCCGAACTTCTGCTTCACCGGCACCAAAATTCTTGCAGACAGATTGTATTTTTATAAACATTATTATCTCCTCACAGGCTCGCTATCGCGGCCACGGGATCAAAGCGTGATGCTTTTATTGCCGGAGCTATAGCGGCACCGACTGACAGCAGCACAAGTATGCCGAAACTCATCGCCATGAGCGGGAGATCATATACCGCCGAGTTAATCTCCGTCAGAATCGGCAGCACGTAATTGAGCACAGGAAGCGTGAGTGCTATGCCTGCGAACCCAGCGATAATACCGAGTATCATCGCTTCGGAGAGCACCACCTGAATGATGTGCAGTCCGGAGAAACCGACGGCTCTCATTACGCCAATCTCTCTCCTGCGCTCTACTACCGCTCCCGTGATAGTGGCAAAGATAAATAATCCGCACAGTATGGTTAGGACCGCGAATATTGAAACAGCAAAACGACCGAACTGGCGCACCACAAGCATTCTCTGCTCCATTACTGCCCGGACCGCCTGTACGTCCGCATTGGGCAGCACACCGGATATTTGGGCCACCAGATCGTCTATCGGGCAATCGGAGCAGAGGGCCGATACCTCAACGAGAGAAACTTTCCCGCGTTTGTCCAGCAGGTCTTCGACAAATGATATCGGCGCAAGCAGCGCCGAATCGTCCTGGCTGCCGGTGGCAAGAAGCACGCCGGCCACCGTAAGCTCCTTTTCGCCGATAGTAATTACGCTTCCCACATCGAGATGCATTTTCTCCGCGACGGTTGCGCCGGCGATTATTTCCCGATCAGCGGCAGGATACCGGCCGTCGAGAGCCCACCACGCTTTTATCTTGCTCTCCTCGCCGAAATCGACTCCGACAATCAGAGCATCCCAAACCGCATCTCCCGCTTGTACCTGCCCGGCACCGATCAGTTTCGGTGAAACAGCACGAATATTTTGCTTGTTGGCGATTGTGTAGATTCGTGAAACCTCTTCTGAAAGGATCTCCCGCACATTTGTAATGATGCCTGTCAGGTTGATCCCGCCGTAGGTGAGAGAAAGATTATCGGTATGAGGCGTAACAACGATATTCGCACCGTATTCATCAAATTGGCTTTCCAGTTCTATTTCCTGACTCTTCACGAATGAAAACAAAACCAGTGAAGCGCATAGACTCAGGGCCATGGCGGCGACAAGAAACGCTTTTTTTCCTTTTTGGCGTCTCAAGCTGTGCAGCGTTATATCGAAGAGATTCATCAGAAGTACTTCGCGCCGCTTGTTATATCCTCAAGCGCAATGGTTATTACACCATTCTCGTGATGCCGATCGAGCGGAGACGGGTTGCAGCCGCCTTTCTCAACATTAATGAGCTCCGAGGGAAACCGCTGGCCGCAATTATTGCATATCATTAAATCTCCAGACTGACGGTAGCCTTTCTTGGCCTGATAGCAAACATCGCAGGCGTCAAACGCAGCTCTGATAACTCCGTCGGACGATTCAAGGACAAAGAAATCTACGGTTTTTCCGCCAGCCTTCGTAGTGAAATAGGCGGCTTTGCCGTCGGAATAGTCTGCGGCATTAAGGGTAATTACGCCGTTTACGGCGGTAACTTTTTCGTGGACGATGCGGTTACCGGTCTTGGCAGTGTTTCCGCCAAATGTCGCAGCGTCTGACAACGGTGTTGAAACTGCATTCTGTTTTTTCTGCTCCGCCTGAAATATAAATACCAATCCTATCGTGACGATTACCGCGACCGCCGGAATTATAATTAAACCTCGCCGCCTGCGTTTCTGCTTTGCGAGGACTAATGCCTTTTTGTTTTTTTGGTAAGTTCCCATTATCTGCTCCTTTGAGATGTGAAATGTATTTGTGTGAGAAAATAGAGGAATCGTTTACTCAGAGCAGAAGAAAGACCGAGTCTAGGTATTCTAAGATGTGATCGAACCGGTTTTGAATTACGAGAGGGCTGTATTGAAAGGCCGATTTCGCATATTCAGGCGGTGAAGCCGGAAGAATGCCAATTTGCACCGCATCTTCGGTTTCAGCTGCGGTATCTCGCCAGATTTCGGACAGTTTGAGCCGGCACAGTCCCGTTTGTGAGTCTGCAACGGCAGTGTTCATTGTAGGCCGTTCCACGCAGTGGTCGGTATCGCCGCAAGCGGATCGAGTTAACATGCCGGCGGGACACTCGCCGATATAAGCCGATGCGGATGCAGAAAGGAGAATAAGCATAATAATCGCGGAGACAAACTTGAGTGATTTCATCAGATAAGACAGATTAGCACCATATAGGCGAATTCGCAAGCAGTTATTACCCGGCAATTCGAAATTCTTGACAGGCGTATGCCGCGTGGGTATCATGTCCGCTCAAGCCCCGGTAGCTCAGCTGGATAGAGCAACTGCCTCCTAAGCAGTAGGTCATGCGTTCGAATCGCGTCCGGGGTATATTTTTTTACCTGCTGTCTCGAAGAATTCGAAGCCTTGAGCCGACCGGGTCGACAGGTCTCGATAATAGACATCTGATTTTGTCACGTAATGCTTAGCGCAACCAGTAAAAGACACCCTCGGAGATTCGATATTCAACGGCCGACGATAATGTCAATAAACCCTCGAAGAGCATCGGGGGATTATGCTTCTAATGAATTATATGAAGCCGGAAGGACCAATTCGGGCCGCGGATTTCGTTTACCCACCGGATAATAGTGGAGAATCTACGACCGCGGGAGAGATCAGGTGTTGCTTGAACACATCGCCAAGTCCCGGAATATCCTGAACTCTCATGTTTGTGTCATTTAACGAATTGCTGTCATTCTCCCAACCCTCGTTCCACCATGAGAATCCCCGGACCTCAGGCCAACGGTTCCCAAGAAGGTCTGATAGGGCATCATCTGCCCAATCGGCCGCGTTTCCCAGCGGATTCCCGGTTGTGACCCCAAACTCAAGTACAAATATGGGCTTACCTGGCGCAAGCGCCACCAAACGGGGAACCACATTGTTCATAGCAACCGCAAAGGCGGGCCATTCGTCATCCATCGGCGTCGATGCTCCGTAGTTAGATATGCCCAACCAGTCCACTGCGTCGTCACCGGGGTAGTAGTTCTCGAACATATTCCACGATACCTCGGGCGCATCTTGAACATCCACATGAAACACCCAGGTGATATTGGCGGCTCCTTCTGAGGACATCGTGCGAACGATATGTCGATATGCAGCTCGAAACCGTGCAGGTCCTTCGGCACGACCGTTCCACCGACCGTTCCAGGCGAACCATTCGCCATTCACTTCAGTCCCCCACTCAACGATGAGCGGCGTGCCGAACGATGCGGCCGCGCGGCCCCAACTACGGAGATCTTCATCGAATTCCCCGGAGGCGATTGCGTTGATCGTATATGTGGGCTCTCTAACATCCTGCTCAGGGCTGCTTCTCAGCATGAGTCGGATGAAAGGCACCGAACTACGGTCTCGGATCCACGTCGCTGTCGCCAGCGGAAATTGGCGACCTGCATACCAATTGTGAGAGAAGTACACCCAGGCTGCTTTCCGGTCCACAGTCTGCTCATATGACTCGACGGTTTCGACAGTTACTCCATCTTCTTCCGAATCGACTGATGCATCACCCGGGAATACGCCGTGGTATAGCAGACCGGCGCCAGGGGCAAGTAGGCCCTCGCCATGCTCATAATCAATAGGAGCTTCTTCTATTGATATCCACGGGAAAGTGCACGCGTTGAGAATTCCAATAAGGAGAATTGCAAAGCCCCAATTGATCGTTAGTCGAAATCCTGACATTTTTCAAACCTCCAGACTGTTTCTTCTGGCCAGGCCAAACCCTTCATGTTTGCTAGTTGTTGTTTACCTGAAGGATTTCTGTGACAGAAGTTAAATTACGGCAGCGAGTTTATTTTATAGGTATATTCAGCGAATTCATAGGAAGCAAAATCCCGCCGAGATTCAGCTAAGCTGCAAAATCATAGAGTTACTTGACTAATAATGGCAATGAATTAGGTTTTGGGACATTTCTGAATTTCCTCCAATAGTGATTCGACGATCTTTCAACCGGAGTGAATAAGGCAATCCTTCAATAAGGAGTCGTTCCCAAAGTGTTAACCGTTGTGTTAATAACTCGAGATACATCAATATCACCTATATCAACCATCGACTAATAGCCACATTCGTTCCTCATTTTGAGCTTAGCAGATGTCTACAAAAGTCGGGGAATTCCAGTTGGTAAAAAAAATAATACATAAAACAGATCATCGATTACAAAATTGGCTCAGCTCAGACTATTTACGCTTCACACTATTAGTGTGTTATGCTATCATATGTTGTGATTAAAAGCTTCAAGGATGAGCAGACAAATTGTGTATGGCAACGAAAGAGAGTCAAAGGTTTTCCGAGTGATATATTCAAAGTTGCCAGAAGAAAACTCGGCTTTCTTGAAGATGCTACAGACATCAATGATTTGAGAATCCCTCCAGGAAATAGACTTGAAGCTTTAAAAAGGGACAGAACTGGTCAGTACAGTATAAGAATAAATGATCAGTGGCGAATTTGCTTTCGATGGGATGATGGTAATGCCTATGATGTTGAGATTACTGATTATCATTAACAGGAGGGACGTATGGGATACGATTTAATTGAATTATCAACCCCGGGAGAAGTTTTAAAAGAGGAATTCTTAGATCCAATGGGGATAACACCATATGCACTGGCAAAGGGCATATTTGTAGATCCTCCCAGAATTGCAGCTATTATTAAGGGCAAACGGAAAATAACGGCTGATACAGCATTAAGATTCTCAAAGTATTTTGGTAATTCCGCGGCGTTCTGGATGAATATGCAGAGCAGGTATGACCTTGAAGTTTTATCAGAAAAGAATGATTCAGTTATAAATAAAATCTCTAGATTTCATAGAGCATCATAATTCGCGCGGATTATTCTTTTGACCGTGACAGTATCGCATTCTTGCTCGTGCCGAGAAAACTCTTGATCTTCAGATTCTGGCTATGGTCTCCAAGAATATTTCAATCTGCCAACAGTCTTTGTTAGCCGCTCCGATTCTCGCCGATGACCAGTCCATTTGGTTGGTCAATAGAGCAATCTATTTCTTTCTGTGGAGCTGGAGGGATTAAAATAGGCAGATAAAAGTAAATTAAAGGCTTCTCTATAAACTGTTACTTTAACATCGAACACATACGAAAAAATCCCGATTTTATGAGGAATCAATAATTCAGGTGAGCAGATTATGGGTTTTTCGATTTGCCTTTTACAATATTTAGGGGAGATGTTTTACATTCGCATCATGCGAACATGAGCTTTCCTTTTTTCGGTTTCGGGATCGGCCGCCCGAGTTCTTGTGCCGTTTCAATCCATTCTCGTCCAATGATTTCTATATTCTTTAGAGCGTCTTCATAAGTTTCGCCATCCGCCATACATCCGGACAATTCCGGCAATTCCGCTATATATGCTTCGTCCTCTTCACTCCAATAAAGAATGATCTCATATTTCAACGACATTTACGCCTCCAATTTATACTTTAAAATTATACCACGAACCTGTTTCACCTGATAGATTTTCACCAAATTCCCTTTCGGCTGTAGGTTGATGATCTCTCGAACGTCATTAAGAGTAAAAATATGATGGCTACCTTTTACGCGTTCTTCAAATCCGAACTTCTCCAGCAGGTAACATAAATCCACAAAGGGAATATTTGTGTCTGATGTCCCCCTCAATACCCTCTGCAACACTTTATCAAATCTACTCATTTTCTCTTCTTTCACCCTGGATAAGTGTATCGTTTTTTCCTCATTCACTCCACCATTTTCACGTTTTACCATACCAGGGGAATTGGCACGTTGGTGCCCCTTCGCGATGAAGAACCTTTTCCAGAGTGTTAACCGTTGTGTTAACTACCTGAGATACGGCTATATCACATATATCACGGCTGGGTCAAAAAGCGCTTCGATTACTCCCAGAAATACGCGAATATCACTTATATCATTTCGCAAAAAGCCTCCTAGCAGTAGGCGCGATTTTTCGATCGAAGGGAGAAAATATCATGCGTTCGAATCGCGTCCGGGGTATAAACCAGATTTCGTCAAAGGAGGGATCTGGGCTTTTGCTTGTTGCCGCCTAGACGCAT
>JABGPX010000042.1 GCA_018644745.1 Spirochaetales bacterium | reverse complement strand
CACCGAGGATACCCTGCTGAACTTGTTAGAGTACGGCAGCGGTACTACCGTAATGGCGGATATCAAGAATATTGAGATTCTCAGATATGATACCGAAAACGATAGAACCGCGGAAACAATCTATGTTGATGGAAACACCGGCGTGGAAGGCGAGCTTCGAAATAGAGATGTAGTAACGGTTCCAAGCAAGCTGTTAAAACTTCCGGCGGTTTTCTTTGAAGGAGCTTTGGCGGAGCCTGGTGAGCTAGGAACCGGAACAGTTATGGACGTTTCGAATCGTGTACGATATGTGTTTGAAGAAGGAGAATACCTCTCGACGGCATTATATAACCTGGAGGGTTACTTCACTCAGGTATCGGACCTCGAGAATGCGTACATTATTAAGGCTGACGGAAGCGCCGTATCGTTGGATCTGCAGGCTATTCTATACGAGAAGAATGGGAAAGGTGACCTACCCCTTGCTGCGAACAATCGAATTATCATTCCGTTTAAGCAGTACTTCGTAAGCGTCTCAGGTGCGGTTAGCAGGCCGGGAAGATACCCCTACATACCGGACAGGACCTATGAGTATTACGTAGATTTGGCAGGTGGATTCGATACGGAGCGTCATTCAGGAAATGTAGTTTCTATTTCCGATATCAACGGGAACTCTCTTAGGCAGCGCGACTTTATCGGACCGGAATCCAAGATCGTGGCGCCGAATAACAACGTATTCTATTTCTTAGGAAAAGCCGCCATCATTGTGAGTCTGGTGAGTTCGGTTACTGCAGCGATAGCAGCCATTATCTCCGTATTTGGTCTCTGAATAACCTATACTTTATCAAGAGAGCAGCGAAGGGGAAACTCGCTTTTTTTTGCGAGCATGTGAACCCGTTTGATCTTTGTTTGCGCGATATCCCAGCTATAAGTGCCCACGACACCTTTGCCGTGTTTGTGTACGAACATCATTATTTTCGCAGCTTCCATCGCTGATTTGTGAAAAACCGTTGATAGGATCTGCACGACAAACATTTTCGTAGTGTAATCGTCGTTGTGCAGGACGACATTCCACATCTCCGGCTCTTTTACTTCATCATCCTGCTTTTCCAGTACATTTGAATCAAAACCGCGGTCGAGATCTTCTCTATCTGACATATCTTTACCTAACACGAATAATACGCATGCTGAGAAATCAAAGCAAGTTCGATTTCGCTGAAGCATACTGCGATGTTTGCTCTTCAAATAGTCAGGAGGTATGCTATGAAACGTTTTTATGCAGTTCTTTTGACCGCTTTCGCGATACTCGCCTGCTCCGAAGAATCGCCTGACTATCGGGTCGATGCCCGAATAATTCTACTCATTGAAGCGGAGGTGTTCACACAGGTTTTTTCGCCGGCTGTAGATTTGAAAGTTTCGGAATACAGCATTACCGGGTCAGGCCCCGGCGGCACGACATTTGAAATCTTAACACAGTCGGACGAATGTATTGTTGAAGATCTTTTGCCGGGACTGTGGTCGATACAAGGAAAGGGATTCAACAACGAACAGGAAATCTTGGTTGAAGGCGCCACCGATTTTCTGCTCTCGAGTGATTTACCGGAAATCACCATGACAATGGAACCTATGGCGGGGTCAGGCGCTGTTGATATTATAATTACTTGGGATTCTACCCTTGTACAATCACCAAGTCTGGGTCTCGAGCTTATTGATAAAAACGGAGTCGAGGTAGACCTTGAAGTCAATTTGGAAGCTGGTGCCGCAGCAGCCGGTTCGGCGATCAATTCAGGACTATTTACTCTTTCTGTGCGGCTCTATGACGACTCTGTTCTGATCGCTGGGGCCGCGGATCTGGTGTACTTAATTCCGGATCATCAAACCACTGTCACTGTACCGCTGGAAATATATTTGACACCT
>JABGPX010000043.1 GCA_018644745.1 Spirochaetales bacterium | reverse complement strand
GCCTGGCGGTAATGTCTGATAAAGATAGCTGGTCGATTTGGGACCATATTACCGGAGAATGTTTTCAAGGTGAGCATAAGGGAAAGAAGTTGGAGATCTGGCCGATTTTTCTTACCACTGTGGAAGCGGCGCTTCATGATTATCCGGATTTAACGGTGTCTTTCTCCGGATATAGAGGCGGTAAAGCGAGCCTTTTGTATCTGGTTCTTCGGAAGAAAATTAACGCAAAAGGATTTATCCCTCCGTATTTTCGAGCCACCATGGCGGGGGATATCGACTCACGGCTGGACAAGCTGGTTCAAGGGTTGGGTGTAATAAACGGCAAGTCGGGTAAGTTCTATCCAAAGAGTGCCGTGCCGAAGGGAACAAAGATAGTGGATGAATGGCGCGGGAAAAAAATCCAGATCGAAAGCGGCGCGATCGACGGCGTGCCGAGGGCCACTTGGCTCGATAGCGGAGAAGTGCCGATGCAGCTTCTTTCGCGCTGGTACGGCTTTTCGTTTACTTTTCCCGGATGCGAAATCTATGGCATTAGGTCGTGAAGTTATCGACTCCATTCTTAATTTCCGCGATATTTTCAAGCATTCCCTGAACTTTTTCATTGAAGGCGTTTACCGCTATGTTAATCTGATCGGCGCCTGTATTTATTTCGGTAATCGCGTTGCCGACTTCCTGGGATATACCCACAACATTGGTTATTGAATCATTCACCACCGTGTTGCCCTTACTCATTTCTACCGAACCTTCTTGTACTTCCGTACTGATGTTCCTCATTTCCTCCACGGCGGCAATAATCTCATGAGAGCCCTCTGAAAGCTCGGTCATTGCATTGGAGATTTCTGTAAGAGCATCGGCGAGGCCTGTTACTCCTGTTTCTATACTGGTGAAGGCGGAGCCGGTTTGGGTACTTACTTCTAATAGCTGTTCAATCTCATCAATATTCTTGCTTAAGGTAACCTCTATACGCTTCGCGTTCTCCGCGGTTGATGAGGAAAGCAGCCTCATCTCATCGGCTACCACCGAAAATCCCTTGCCGCTGTCTCCGGCATGCGCCGCTTCAATGGCGGCGTTCATCGAGAGCATATTCGATTGAGAAGTAATATTGTTAATAATGGCGGTTACTTCCATCATCTCATCGACGGATTTACCGAGCTTTCCGGCCACCTGGGTGAGCGAAGATAATTTATCTTTGCCGTCTGAGAGAATAACCATTAGATCGGTTGTGGCATCCCGTTTCTCGTCGCTTGTCTTCGCGACGCTGGTAATCGACGCCATCATTTCTTCCATCGCAGAAGAGGATTCGGTAACCGAGGCAATCTGTCTGGATATGAGATCTTCAAGAGAACTGATGTTGGAGGTAATTTCGCTTACCGCCGAGGAAGATCCTTCTACATTATCCATGAGCAGCTGAAATTCTTTTGCCACCGAGGTAAGGTTTGCGCTTACCTGTTCAAATGCCGATGAGGTTTCTTCGCCGGATTGAGCTAATTCGCTTCGCATTCCATCTGCGTTTTCTACAACAAATTTAATCGAATCTACAAGCTGCTTTATCGATTCGGCGGCGGCGTTGAGATTCTCGCTTTGTACCCCAACTTCGCTCGAGTTAAGATACGTAAGCCGTTGTGTAAGATCGCCACTAGACAAGCTTTTTGACCATTTAACCACTTCACCTATGGGTTTTGTCATCGCCCGAAGAATAAAGGAAAATAGCAGGAGAGCAACCGCTGTTAATAGGACGGAAATCAGGATGAAATACAATACCGATCGTGAAACATCTTTCTGCATTTGAGTTTCTTTCAAATCTGCTTCTGCTGTGGTGTCATCGACATATATACCGGTGCCTACAATCCACTGCCAGGGCTCGAATAATCGTACATACGATTCCTTCGGCTGA
>JABGPX010000886.1 GCA_018644745.1 Spirochaetales bacterium | reverse complement strand
CGGCCTCGCGGAAAGTCTCTATTATAATGTCTCCGGATTTCTTTTCGTATGCTTCATCAATTTCATACGGTGTCAGCAGCCTAGCCACAGGAACCGAGCCGTGAAAGGAGTCAGCATGGGTCGTCCCGAGACAGGGAATAGGCTTTCCGGCCTGGGCCCAACTGGTAGCGTAAGCTGAATGGGTGTGAACGATTCCCCCGATTTCCGGGAAACCTTTGTAAAGAGCAATATGCGTAGGAGCATCCGAAGATGGTTTTAGATTTCCTTCTATCATCTTTCCGTCTTCAAGAGCAAAAATGACTATATCATCAGGACATAAAGTGTCGTAGGAAACGCCACTTGGCTTTATTGCAGCTACGCCCGAGGAGCGATCGATCTGTGACGCGTTCCCCCATGTCAAAACGATAAGACCGCTTGTTTTCAGAGCCAGATTCGCCTGACAAACCGATTCTTTTAATTCGTCGAAGCCCATCAGCGCCGCATCCTGTCCTGAAGATCCAGAAGGTCTTTCATGACCCTTCCCAGGCTCTCAGAATAATCCGCCGTTCCAAAAGCATCGTGAAGCTTTTTATACTGGGCGTATATCTCGTTATAGATAAGCACATTCTCCGGATTCGGTGTATAAACCGTATCGAGTACTCCGGTCATATGTGCGATTGCATCATCAAAACCATCGTAACCGCCGTGCTCGCTGCCCGCTACAACCGCTCCGGCCATGGCCGAACCGAGCGCCCCGGTTTGAGAGCTCCTGGAGATTTCCATTTTCTTATTCATTACATCAGCGTAGATCTGCATGAAAAAAGGATCTTTCATCGCGATTCCGCCGCAGTTCAGGACCCGATCGACCCTCACCCCGTATTCTTCAAATCGTTCCATAATTACCCGGGCGCCAAAAGCGGTACCCTCGATAAGAGCTCTGTATATTTCGGCGGGTTTAGAATGAAGGGTAAGGCCAAGAATGAGCCCGGTGAGCCTTTGGTCTACGAGTACCGTTCGGTTGCCGTTGTTCCAATCGAGAGACAGCAAGCCGCTTTCGCCGGCTTTTAATTTCTCCGCCTCTTTGCGAAGATTTCCGTGAGATCCCGCTTCGGGTCCGCCGGGCTGAATGGTATTAACAAACCAGTTGAGGATATCGCCAACTGCCGATTGCCCGGCTTCCATTCCATGGAAACCTGGGAGAATAGAACCGGGAACAATACCGCATAGACCGGGAATATCCGGTAAGTCCGTCGAAAGATCCGCAACCATCATATCACAGGTGGATGTCCCGATATTCTTGACCATCGTTCCGGGTCCGATCCCCGATCCGATACCTCCGAGATGCGCGTCAAAGGCTCCCACGGCTACGGGTATCCCTTCCGGCAAAGTTAGGCGTTCCGCCCACTCGCCGCTCAATATGCCTGCGGGATCGGCGACGGTATACGCGTTATTGGGTAGGGTTTTACGAAGCCCGATGAACTTTGGATCCAGGTGGCCGAGAAACTCCGGCTCAGGATATCCTCCCCAGCTCTCGTGAAAAAGCCCCTTGTGTCCGGCGGCGCAAATGCCCCTTTTCATTTTTTCCGGAGCGGTATTGCCGGTGAGATATGCGGGGATCCAGTCGGCATACTCTACCCACGTGTAAGCGGCGTCGAAGACATCCGGGGCCACCCGCTTGCAGTGCAGTATCTTTGCCCAGAACCATTCGGAGGAATAGGTGCCGCCTATTTTCGCCAGATAATTGGGGCGGATCTTTGCCGCAAGTGCGGTTATCTCTTCGGCTTCAGCGAAACTCGTGTGGTCCTTCCAAAGCCAAGCCATTGCATTTGGATTCTCGCTGAATGATGGATTAAGGGCCAGCGGCATTCCATTCCTGTCGATCGGAAGCGGAGTACTCCCTGTTGTGTCTATACCT
>JABGPX010000044.1 GCA_018644745.1 Spirochaetales bacterium | reverse complement strand
GATATATGGGCCGGTGAGGATCATCGGCCATCTTGCTCCTGACGGCAAGCATTCGTTTCAGCAGGGGATTCTCCGCAAGCTCTTTTTTCTGTTCGTCGAGAGTTTCGGAGAACCTAAATTTCGGGACTTTAGATTCAAATTCAGGATTGGTGCTCATCTCAAAACTCCTATCTGTTAGCCCTAAAGCAGGCTTGGTGAACGGTCGTTTAATTTTGCAAGTACAATTTTCGCCTTGCGCGCTACGTCGATATCATATGGACATGTTACACCCAAAGCTTCTTTTTGCAGCTGGCCTTCGTCTATCTTCATCTCCCGATATCTTTTCTTCGCCTGCTCCTCTAGAGCAAACCACTTCGCCAGCCGGAGCCGAAGAGCATAGTCAGCGGGGTTGTGTTCGAGGAAATCGACCATTTGCCTGTCGTAATAGCCTTCAAGCCGAAAAAGCTCCATGAGTTCACCAGAACACTCACCGCATTGCCGGCACACATACTTGCCGAGTTCAATCGCGTTTTTGAGTATGTCTTCCCGCTCGAGTTTATCGGCTGGACCTTTGCATACCGCATCGGCGACCTGGCGGACATGCTCGGGACTATTCGTGCCGCAGACAAGGACCTCGCTCCCCGATCCTAATGACCAGCGAATCGCATTTTCGGGAGACCTGTAGAGAAATCCGTCTCCTAGAGGTTTCATCGCGGTGATACCAACTCCCTTTTCCTTCGCGAGAGGGAAAATCTGTCCGGAAAGTTCCGGGAGATACATATCTTCGAGATAGTTGCTCCAGATGAGGATAAGAGAAATGGGGAGCCGTTTAATCGCTTCTATATACATAGGCGGCCGGTGGCTGGAGAAACCGATTCCTTTAATCAGTCCTTCATCCTTCGCTTTCAGCAATCCTTCCAACGCGCCGCCGGAGCCTGTAATAATATTGAGTTTTTCCATATCAGGAACGCCATGAAGATAATAGAACTCGATATGATCGGTCTGCAGATTCTTGAGACTTATCTCTAGATCTTCGCGAATGCCGTCCGCGGTATCCGCACCGCTTTTGCTGCAGAGAACAAACTTATCTCTGCGTCCTCTCAACGCCTGCCCGATTTTTATCTCCGAAGCACCCGCGCCGTATCCGCGGGCGGTTTCGATGTAGTTACCTCCCACGTCCTCATACGCATCAATTACCTGATGAACAATCTCCGATGATATTTCAACCTGATGAAAACCGCCGATTCCGAACCTGCTTAGAGAAAACCCGGTATTCCCCAGGTCTATTTTAGGAAGTGTAACGTTCATTAATCATCTCCCGTCATGCATTGTCGATTCTCTGCCTTATAGTTCGAATCCTGTTACAAATGGCTTCTGTATTATGATGGGATATTTTTAGAAAGTCGACAGTGCTATTGTGAGAATTTGTTGATAGCGCGGCAACCTTCCAGCGACTGGAGCGTATATGGTGTAACGCGGAATCTAATGGAGGCTTGTCATGGGAGTTATTCAATGGACCAGTAAATATGAAGTGGATGTAAGGAAAATTGACCGGCAGCACCGGAAAATCGTCAATATTCTCAATCAGCTCTACGATATGCAGGAATCGGGCAAGGATAACGCCGCCATACAGCGAATCTTCAACGATCTTCGCAAGTATATTACTACTCATTTCAAAACCGAAGAAGAGTATCTCAAGGAGCTCAACTGTCCTGGTTTTGGGCTCCAGAAGGATGAGCATGAAAATTTCATTGATACGATTTGCACCTATCAGAAGGACTATTTTAAAGATAAACCTCTCGCTATAATCAATCTCTTCAACTTTGTATGGGATTGGTTTTCCAATCACATTCTCACAGTCGTCAAGGAATGCATACAGGGGGGGGCCAAATAGCATCAACGAGGGATGACGCCAAAGAC
>JABGPX010000506.1 GCA_018644745.1 Spirochaetales bacterium | reverse complement strand
CAAAGAAATGGGTAGATGAGGGCCGTATCGGTCATCAACTTTTTATCAATGTAAGCATGTGGATAATGAACCCGAGGGAAACCTCCCCCTGGTTCCAGATAAAGGCGCTTCATCCGCACACTGTTGATATAATGAGATATTTCTCCGGCGACATCGAAGCAGTCCACTGCTTCGTCACCAAAGCTCCTGGTAGAAAAATCTGGTCTACGGCCCAATTTAATATGAAGTTCAAGAATGGTGCAGTAGGCCACCTCAACGGCAGCTATGATATTGAACGCGGACATCCGATGGAGCGAACTGAGGTTGCCGGTGTTAAGGGCCGGTTTGTGATAGAAGACATGTTTCGTGAGGCGACTCTGTACCCGGCGGGGGATCTCGAGAAAACAGTTTATACAAATCCTATATTCGGGGGAATGCGGGATTTTGATGATACCTTTCGAAACCGGCTGACCAGCTTCGTCCGGCAGCTCAATGAGGGAGCGAAACCCGATGAGATCGATGCTTCCGGCGCCGATGGGCTCGCCGCGCAGAAAGTACTCGCCGCCGCGATCGAATCGGTAAAAACCGAATCCGTGGTGCACGTCGAATAACTGCAAAAGGAAGAGTTCCATGCTTGTTACGGTTATAGGCCGGGGCCATTCAGGCACTCGAGCTATGTCGCATACTTTGTCGGAGAGCGGCTTTTATATGGGCGCCGAGCTCAATGCTTCCGGCGATCTCGTTCCCGCGGAAGATTTGTACGAGGCCTGCCGGGTAATGGCCAGGCACGTTCGGCATCTCGGCGGATTGAAGTGGGATTTCTCTAAACTTCATACCATGCAAATAGATCCAGAGTTCAAGCGCCTTGTCGGATCATATCTCGAGAGTGTCCTATCGAGCCCGTCGGTGCAGAAGGGCTGGAAGCTGCCGGAAACAACTCTCATCTATCCGTGGATAGTTCGTATGTTTCCTGATGTTCGGTATATATTCTGGGTTCGCGATCCTCGAGATAGTATTCTTGGCGGTCATCTCACCGACGACCTATCCGATTTCAGCGTACAATATGAGAAAACCGAGGACGTATACCTACGCCGTGCAATAAGCTGGAAGTATCAATCTGAAATCTACAAAGCAACTCCAAGACCTGAAAATTTATTGGAAGTCCGGTTTGAGGATTTTATTCATGACCAGGAAAAAACTCTGGGGCGCATCGGTGAGTATCTTGGCTTTCCTTTGGCGAAAATACCTGTAAGGACCGATTCGATCGGGCGATGGAAAATCGCGGAACGAAAATTCGATTATCCCTTCCTCGCTGAGGAATTGGCGGCGTTTCGATATGTTTGATTGCTAGCCGCTAGGTCTTCGGCAGGTAGCCGGCTTGTATGAGCTCCTGAGCTGTGCCGACCTCCTGTATTTCACCATCTTTTAGCAGCGCTATTCGAGTGCTGACGTCAATGACATTACGGTAATCATGATCAGAGATAATGGTTGCTCTATGCTCAGCCCCCTTTTTTATCTCCGCTTTTATTTCCGTGCTGTGAATTGGATCGATCTGTGCAAAAGGCTCATCTAGCAGCAAAATCGGTCGCTCCATTGCTGCTATAAGATTTAATTCAATGAGCCGGCAGGAGCCGCGGGAGAGTTCGACTGCTTTTTTCGCTCTGTTCTGTTCGACAAAGGGTGAAAAATCCCTTCTACCGCTTTCCGCGGGAATGAGCATTCTGGTGCACCAGCCTATACTTCTGCGGTTTGGCAGGAAACTAAACTGAGATAGATATGCGACCTTCCGGGATCCAATGGGGTTTTTTAGCAGCTCGTCGTGCAGCCGAACCGTTCCGCTATCTGGTTGAATAATGCCCAGCAGTATCTTGAATATAGAGGACTTCCCCGCACCGTTCAGGCCAAGCAGACCAAGGATCTCCCC
>JABGPX010000082.1 GCA_018644745.1 Spirochaetales bacterium | reverse complement strand
TTCGTTTTGAGTTCGGCGACAACTTCGATGTTCTTCTCAATTGATACTTTCCCAGCTTCCGTTCTATTGGTGAGTTCGAGATGCTTTTCATCGAGTATACTTTTTAGCGTATAGTATCGATCTAATACCGTTTGAGCGCGTTCTAGAATCGATTTACTTGCCAGCTCATTTAGCAGATCGATGAGTTCAGCTGCCCGGTCAACAAGCTTTTCCGTAACTGTCGCGATTCCCGAAAGCCAGGTGCTCCAAATCTCTATGTCAGAGGCGAGCTTCACATTTGTTTCGAGCAGCAGCTCAATGCGGTCGTCGAGCAGCTCATTCTCTCGCGCAAATTGATCTATTTGGGTTTTAGCTGTACTGATATCCACGCTGGGCAGCATCTGCGCATAAACTGCTATAGGGGCGGTCACTAGGAGAACAAAAAAAAGCGTTTTTGAAATTTTCATTGTCATTTTGCACCTCGATATCTGCAGCTCTGATATCTGCTACTCTAATTCCTGAACCATCATCTTGAACTTGTTGCCTCGATCGAACTCGTTTTTGAACATACCGAAAGAGGCGCAGCCCGGAGAGAAGACCACAGTATCTCCAGATCCTGCCTGCTGCATTATACTCTCAAAAAGTTTTTCAAGGGAAGCAAACGGCCCTTTGAAGGCAGTTCCCGAGTTCTGAAGCACTTCGACGATTTTTGCGGTAGCGGTTCCATCGAGGAGATGTATTGCTTTGACATATTCCCGCAATGTTTTGAAGAGCGCAAAATCAAGTTCTTTATCGGTGCCGCCGGCTATGAGAATTACCGGTTTGCTGAAGCTCTGTACTGCGGCGATTACCGCGTCCGGGATGGTTGCCGCGGAATCATTATAGAAACTTATTCCCCGAGCCTTTTTTACAAACTCAAGACGGTGTTCTATTCCCTTGAAGCGCGCCGCGGCCCGGCGTATTTTAACCGGATCCAGTCCTAAGCTCCTCGCAGCAAGAGCCGCCGCCAGCAAGTTCAGCCGGTTATGGGAACCGCGAATTTCTAGTTCTTCGGGAATGATGCGTGTCTCTCCGCGTGAATTTCTGCATATCCCTTCTAGGCCGTCGAGAAAGACACCGTGCAGATCCGAGGGCAAGCGGGTTTTGGAAAAATACATCACTTTTGCATGAAGCGCGTCTGAAAGGGGCAGCAGAACCGGGTCGTCGTAATTGACTATGGCGGTCTGCTTGGATGTTTGGCCTTCGAACAGGACCATTTTGTCGCTCACATAATCATCCATGGATGCGTAGCGGTTCTGATGATCCCGAAGTATGTTCGTAATAAGCGCTACGTCCGGATTGAGGACACCCTTGCCGCGCAGATCCGCGAGCTGCCAGCTCGAGAGTTCCAGAATGACGGGAGGCGATGGCTCCTGTGATTTTCCGTCAGTATCTCCCAAAAATGTTATGGGTGAGATAGTGATATTGCCGCCAAGCCGGGCGCCGGGAAATTCCGTCTTAAGGAGATACTGTATAGCCGCCGCTGCGGTAGATTTCCCTTTTGTTCCTGTTACCCCTACGATTCGTCCGGTATAGAGCTGTAGAAAGATAGAAATATCCGTTTCAATGTGTTTTGCGGCCTGCAGATAGGGTGAGTCCAGGGTTACTGCAGGATTTTTTATTACCAAGTCAGCGCCGGAGAAATCTTCGGTCTCGTGCTTCCCGAGGACATAGCGGACGGTCAGATTGGACAGCTTCTCAATCGATGGCCGCAATTCTTTTTCATCCCGAAGATCCGTTACAGTTACTTCGGCGCCTCGTTCGGCGAAGAACCTGGCGGAAGCCAGACCGCCCCCGTGAAGACCAAGCCCCATAATAGTGATCCGCAGTCCGGAGATGTTATCAGTTATTAACCTCAACGATGTATTCCTTCATGTCGTGTTCA
>JABGPX010000483.1 GCA_018644745.1 Spirochaetales bacterium | reverse complement strand
GTCTTCTTTCTATCGCGATCAGGTAAAGCAGCGCTATCTGCCGGTTATGGAAGAGCGGCTTTTCGAGCTCGCCGGGAACCGTATTTCCGTAGATTTTGTGGTAAAAACGGCGCAGCACGCGGAAAAAAAAACCGAGCGCAAAAGCAAGAACCAGCCTGTAAAATCGGAGCCCGCGCCTAAAAAGAAAAATCACAGCCAACTCCGAAGCGATTATATCTTCGAAAGCTTTGTAATCGGTGTAAACAACTCGTTCGCAGCCAACGCGGCCTACGCAATAGCAAAAAACCCCGGAACCGCTTATAACCCCTGTCTTATTTACGGCGGTGTCGGTCTGGGAAAAACCCATCTGGTCCAGTCAATAGGCAACACCGTTCATCAGGAGAGCGACCGCAAAGTGGTGTATGTCACCGCTGAAACCTTTACCAATGAGTTCATCCAATCGATAAAAAACAAAAGCACTCACCGGTTCAAGAGTAAATATCGATCTGTGGATATCCTTCTCATCGATGACATCCACTTTCTCCAGAATAAGATTGAAACTCAGGAAGAACTTTTTCACACGTTCAACGCGCTTTACGACTCGAATAAGCAGATGGCCTTTACCTGCGACCGGCCGGTCGCCGAACTCAAGCATCTTTCAGACCGGCTGCGCAGCCGCTTTGAACGGGGACTCAATGTAGATCTCCAGCCGCCGGACTTTGAAACCCGGTTTGCCATTCTAAAACAAAAGGTCGAAGAGAAAAACGTACCTATCACCGACGAAATAATTGATCTCATCTGCCGGAACATAAATACAAACGTTCGCGACTTGGAAGCATCTCTCACAAAACTCATCGCGTATTCCGATCTGGTCAACAAGAACATCTCTCTCGAAGTAGCTCAGCAGCAGCTGAAAGATGTTTTTTCAAATCCCAGGCAGAGCAATATTACTATTGAAATGATTCAACGTGTAGTGGCGGATTACTTTGCTCTTTCGGTAGGTGAACTCAAAGGGAAAAAGAGAACCAAAGCCATAGCATTTCCCCGACAGGTAGCAATGTTTATAACCAGGGATATGACCGAGTATTCAACTACCGAAGTAGGACTCGAGTTCGGCGGGCGCGACCATACGACGGTAATGCACGCGTGTCAGCGAGTAGAAAGCAGGATGAAAACCGATCCTACTCTCGAGCCCACCGTTAATCACCTGGTACGAACGACAAAGGAATATAGTACAAAAATGTAATTAGGGGCATAAAAAGAGCACCTTTCGTTACCTGATTGGCCGCGTTGAATAAACTGCCGGTAAGCTGTGGACTGTCTGCTGAGCAGCTGTGGATAAACCTCAGCGAGCTTGAATATGTGGACGGTTTGGGGATAAGGTCAAAGAGTTGTTAGTGAGTGTAAGTAACGCCACAACATGGGATTATAGGGCTTATCCACAAATCCACCGGGCCTATTACTACTACTGCTAATTAATATTAATAAGAGTAAGGAGAGGAGCATGAAGTTCGTATCCAACAAGGCAGATATTCTCAAAGAGATATCGGTTGCTCAAGAGATAATATCATCGAGAAATTCTCTCTCCATTCTTTCAAATGTGCTGATAGAGGCAAACGACAGCGTTCTCACTATCAAGGCCACTGATTTGAAAGTAAGCTTCGAAACAAGCATTCCCGTAGAAACCACGGAGCCTGGAACTACCACGGTGTTCTGCGACCGTTTTCTGGGCATACTTCGTTCGCTGCCGGATGGTGATATTGAGTTTGAACAGCAGGATCAGCGGCTTGATATCCGTCCTCTTTATAAAAAAATAGATTTTCAGCTGAAAAGCATCGCCGGGGACAAATTTCCGGAGCTTCAGGAAATATCCGACGACAGCTATTTCGAACTGCCCCAAAAAGACGTTTTAGAGATGATAAACCAGACCGTTTTTGCGGTTTCAGACGATGAAACCCGATATTTCATGAACGGCGTGTACATGGAAAATATCGACGGCAAACTCATAATGGTGGCGACTGACGGAAGAAGGCTCTCGTTTATATCAAAACCGATAGACGAAAATATCGCTTCTTTTGAAGGCGTCATTGTACCGCCGAAGATTCTTTCACTTATCCGCAAGCTTGCATCCGGCGAAGGCAATATATCCCTTGCCGTTACCGATAAGAATATCTTTGCGAAGTTTGACAGCCAACGGCTCTCATCGAATCTGATAGACGGGCAGTTTCCTAACTATAACCGGGTCATTCCTGAAACTCAGGATTATGATCTGATCGTAGACAAGAGCGAGCTGGTAGACGCACTCAGCAGGGTTTCTCTTCTTGTAGAGCAGAAATCCCGGCGAATACTTGTCACCGTGAATGAAAACAGCCTGCTTCTTCATTCGGAGGAAAGTGAAATGGGCGTGGCCCGCGAAGAGATTCCCTGCCAGTACCAGGGACCGGAAACATCTCTGGCTCTTGATTACCGATTCCTTGCCGAACCCCTCAGAGTTATGAATGAGAAGATGGTTACGATTAAGTTTACCGATTCAAAAAAAGCTATATCCCTTCTTCCCGTCGAAGAAAAAGATTATGTACACATCGTAGCACCCATGCAGCTCGACTGAGCCGGGGCGCATGGGCTTCCGCTCGGTCCAGGTCTATAATTACCGTAATCTGAAAGACACCCTGGTTGATGTGGATGCCAGGGAAATCTTCCTTGTTGGTGAAAACGGACAGGGCAAAACAAATTTCCTCGAGTCAATCTATCTGCTCTGTTATGGATCTTCATTTCGAACCAAAAAAGACCGAGAGTTGATTCGCATCGGCGAAAAATCAATGTCCGTCCACGGCACAAGTGTTACCGATGACGACAACGAAGTCAGCCTCAAGATTGAAGAAGGTAAAAAGCAGATCACCCTCAATCGGAAACGTATAAGCGACCGAAAACAGCTTATCCAGCACCTGCCGTGTATCATCTTCAGTCATGATGATATCGAATTTGTTTCCGGTCCGCCCGAACGAAGGCGCTGGTTTTTCAATCAGACCATGAGTCTCTATAATCCGCTTTTTATCGATATCCTCAGACGTTACAGCAAAATAATCCACATGAGAAATACGTCGGTCCGCGATCGCCGTGACGATCTGCTCGATGTCTACGACAGCCAAGCCGCGGCGGCGGGGCTTGATCTGCAGAAAAGACGCGGTAAGGCTATTACCAAATTCAATAAAACTTTCAACGGTCTTTTCCACAGCGTTTCCGGATTGTCCGGAAATATCGAGATCAGATACATGCCTTCATGGGGAAAGGCGGAAACCATAGATGAGGCGGCGGAACTGCTTCGAAGCAGAAGAACTACCGATTATGCGTTCAAAACAACCACAAGCGGGCCTCATCGCGACCGTATAGGCTTTTATCTCGAAGGCCGCGACTTCTCCCGCATAGCTTCGACTGGACAGCGGCGGCTGATGTCGCTGGTGCTCCGGGTAGCCCAGGCCAAATTCTACACCGAGATGAGCCGCAGGGCACCAATTCTACTCCTCGACGATGTGCTTCTCGAGCTCGATGCGGGAAGGCGTCGGAAATTCATCGCCGAACTGCCTGAATACGAACAGGCGTTCTTTACCTTTCTACCGGATGAGCATTATGCTGCATACGGCAGCGGCGAAACAAAGGTATTTTCAGTAGCAGATGGAATACTGACCGAATCACCCGGAGCAGCAACATGAAAAAAGCCGGAGAAATACTCACCGGTATCCTTGGCAGCAGGGAAGCTAAGCGAGCGGGTAGCTGGTCTTCCTTCTTCCGCGGCTGGTCTGACATTGCCGGGGAGGACCTGGCCGCCCACACCGAAGTAAAGGACGTAGTTCGAGGTGCAGTGCTGATCGAAGCTGATCATCCCGGCTGGCTGCAAATGCTCCAGATAAAAAAGCCCCAGATTCTCAAGGGGATTCAGAAGAGCTTTCCCGAACTAGACATCGTCGATATCCGCTGCTTTATTCGCAAGACACCCGAGAGCGAAATACGCGGAAATGAGAAAATTGGTCCCGATTATCATCAGGTAGAAAAAGCCGTAGATGAGAACTCCGAGGAGTACCAGGAGTTTCAGGCTTTGCTGCGGCGTCTCCGGGAGCAGGCAGAGGGTTAGTGGGCACATCGAAAAATCCACATTTTGTACTGTTGACAGCATGGTCTTTCTTATAGAGGCGCAATAGTATAGGAAAGCTTGCGAATTATCGGTAATCTGACACATCTTAGTTTTATTAAAACGAGGCATGTGTAATGGTTCGAAAATATATAACAATCCTGATCTTCATTACCTGCTCACAAGTTTCTTTTTCCGCCCCTATAGAGGTCTCCTTCGGGACCAAATTCACGTTTGAGAATTTGGGAATTCACAGCAATTTATTCATTGATGAGGAGAGAGCGTCATATGCATATTTTGATGATGTTTTTGGAGTAAAGGCCGACGCCTCCCTCATGGGGGGAGGGAAGTATTATCCGCATACCGATTTTCAACTCGGACACTACTTCTTTATAAACGAGGCATCCTTTTCTTACAATCTCGGAAATGTATCCCTGTTTGCCGGGTATATGCCTCATTCCGATGTGGTTGATTCTCCCTATTCAATCTTTATTTCCTCAGAAACAATTCCGGTTCTTAATGCCGGCTTTACTTTCGCCCATGACAAGCTGTTCTTTGAGAGCCGGTGGGTCAGGCTGAACGAAAGATCGGCCAATCAATACAATGGAAAGAGTGAAACCTATCGCGATAGGGGGCTTTCGTTCAAAGCATTCAGCATTGATTTTGGCAATTTCACTCTCGGGTTTGAAGATTCTTATATCTATCTCGATAAAACCTTCGACGCTGAATCTTTTCTTAGCCCCATTCCTATGTTTCTCTACGAGATGGTTCTTGGAACTCCGGGGCGACCGTGGACTCAGGCAAATAACACCAATGCTATTATGGGGTTTTTTGGAGAATGGGAAAATGACTACCTCTATCTAGAAAGCCAGCTATTAGTCGATGATTCAAATGCTAGCATTTTAGCGCCGATTCTCGGGAAGGCAATACCATCATTGAATTCCATTTCTAACCTTCAAAAACTTGCGTGGGGAATTGGAGGACACCTGGATACACCGTCCGGCACTTTCGGCTTTTATCATTCCGGCGCCACAAAATATACTTTTGAGGCAACCTATGTCTCGGTGGATAACTACAGCACGGTCCCGTATGAATATACTTATTACCCGGCGACGGAGTACGAAGACTTTTACGGTTCGATGCAGACCATTCGATATCAGGAAAATTATATCGGATATAAATACGGAGAAAATAATGTTGCCTTCCTTTTTGATTATACAGGTATTGCATTTTCACAGAGTCTGTGGAGCTTCGATCTCTATTCATCATTGGAATGGGTAATAAACGGCGCAAAATCTCCAGCAAATCCCTGGCATGAATATGACAGCTGGCTGGAAATTGAACCTAGATACGAACTGCTCTCTGACCCGGTACTTGAACATCAGCTGCTAGCGAGCATGTCCGCGGATAAAAAAAGGGGGAACTTTGACTTCGGACTTGATGTATCGTTTGGATATGTCTGGAATCGTCTGCGGCTTGAAGAGCTGGTTGCCGGAGAGCCGAAAATATATGTTCCTCGGGATGGCGACAACGGAGTCCTTTTTTCCGTTTCGCTATTTATCAGGTATGGAGTGGAATTATGAAAAGAAAATTGTTTCTCGGGTTAGCACTGTTGCTTTTTACTACCGCCGCATATGGCATAAACGACCGAACAATAATCCCGGTGGATTCGGAACTATACTCATATATTGATAGCGTTTACACGGAAGCCGGCAAAGTTCCTCCCAATAATGCCCGGCCATGGACCGCCGCGGAAATGAGGAGTGCCGCCGGCAGAATTGATCCGGCCTCCCTTTCGCCAACCGGGCGAGACATTTTGACATATCTCTTTGATAAACTCACGGTTGAGAGGCCTTGGTTTGAGGAGGAAAACTTTGCATTTCGCTCCGATCCTTCAATCACCGTTGAAGGGTTTTTCCATCAGAACCTCAGCGATTCTACTGAATCAACACCGGAGAGCTACGAGTGGATTCACGGCTATGAGGAGCGCAGCCCCTTTCTCAATATTCCCTTCGAGCTTTGGTACGGCCGGAATCTTTATATGACCACTGAGCTTGTCGGCAAAGAAGAATACCGGTCGGTTACTAGCCTCTCTACGCCGGATGTGGCGAATAACTATCTCAACATTCTTGTTGACGATCCGAATGTCCGGCTGGATCTCTATTTCCCATTCCAGGCGGTTCTTGCTGCCGGAGGGGAGTGGTGGTCTCTTCTCTTTGGGCGGGACGCGCTTTCTTGGGGTAATGGAATTACCGGTAATTTTATGCTTTCTGATTACAGCGATTTTTATGATTTTGTAAATTTAAGCTTCATTTCAGAATCCTTCAAAATGACTAGTGTGTACGCGGTAATGGACAGGTTCCTTCCGGACGGTACAGATATCGGCTATAGCGGATTTCTCGGCCATCGGTTTGAATTGCGGTTTTTTGATCGGATCAGTTTTGCGCTCAGCGAAGCGGTCACAATCGGCAACCGGCCGCCTGAAATATTGCGAGATTTGAATTTTCTCATGATATTTCATAACCGCATGGCGCCGGAAAGCCTGAATTCCCTAATCACTTTCGAGCTGTCGGTAAATCCATGGAAATATGTGACTGTATATGGACAGATGGTGATAGACGAATTTGCCGTAAAGTATGAGGTAGACCGTGGAGGCGGGGGCGGCCCCCCTGTTTACGGTTTTTTGGCCGGGGCGACCGGGGTTTATCCTATCGGGGGCGGTTATCTAAACGGGGCTATAGAATGGGCACAGACGAGTCCGTGGCTCTACAATCGCCGCGGAGCTCCATATTTCTACAATGTTCGAAGATACTGGTCGCTGGTAACCGACCGTACAGAATACATATCGAAGCCTTTGGGTTATGAATATGGGTCGGATGTCATTGTCTTGAATGGAAATGCAAGCTACCGCCTTCCCGGCCGATTCAAAGCCGGTCTCGACATAACCCGCCTGCTAAAGGGAGAAAAGAGCATCGGTGCCGTTTGGGATCCTGCGCCCGGCGATGCGCCGCCTTCAGGTGTGCCAATAAAAATGTGGATAGTGGAGACAGATGCCAGCTGGACTCCGGTTGGCTTTTTGAGTGTCGCAGGCGGCATAAATTGGACTTATACGGACAATCCAAATCACCTTGCGGGAGAAAAAAGATCGGATTTGGAGTTTCATGCCCGAGTAACATTTGAGCTCTAACTGGAATGGATTTTTCCTCTTAGCGGCCCGAATCCAGTGGAAATCGGCAGGGCGAGTTTTGGGGCCCTCTATATGGTGCTGTTAAGTGCTCAAGTTCTCACAATGACACTATCAAAGGATGATTCCACAGGATTCGAGACACTGCAAAATCCTTTCAGGGAAAGACTTTACGGATTTTTCCGTATTCAGCCGCGCTTGACACGGGAGCGGCGGAATCAGTATACTTCCGGTTCCTGTCACCTTTCCGGAATAGCTAATTGCGTCTCGGAGGCGGCTTTAATTTGATAATATTGTGCTTGTATATAAGGAGATCCTATGAAAAGGACCTATCAACCCAGCAGAGTCAAGCGGAACAGAAGATTCGGCTTTCGCGCGCGGATGAAGACCAAAGGTGGGCGGCTTGTCCTTAAACGACGGAGACAAAAAGGCCGAAAAAAGCTATCCGTCGCAGATGAGAAGAAACCTTACTAGAGAGGAGCGGCTCAAGCGAAAGTCAGACTTTGACAGTGTCTTTACTGTCGGTAAGAGAAAGAGCAGCTCCGGCGCCCGTCTGGTCTATAAAGAAAACGGGTTAGGATTTAGCCGCTTTGCGGTATGTCCTGTCAGAAAATACGGAACAGCTGTAGAGCGGAACAGAGCAAAGAGAATTTGTCGTGAGCTCTTCAGAACTACGAAAAACTGTGTGAAAAGCGGTTTCGATGTTGTCCTGGTTATCTATCCTCAAAAAGACACCTACAAAGACCGTAACGAGGAGTTTCAAGGCCTTTTGAGAAGGGCCGGACTCCTCTCCTGATTTCATAACCGTTCATAATTTTTAGTTAACGTTTCCCCTCGTCATCGGCCTTCTTTATGTACAGGCACATAAAAGGCAGCTGAAAGAGAATTTCAGTTCGAAGCTGCCCAACAGGGAGTTCCCATGGATAAAAGAACGCTGCTCGCAGTTGTACTGTCGGTAGTGGTGATTTCGGTAGGCTTTATGATCCAAAGCCTGGTTTCACCGCCGCCCGAGGACATCGTGCCGGCTAATGCCGTGCCTGCCGAAGGTGTAACCGCCGACCCGGGTACGGTACCGGTAGCCGAGGATACGAGTCCGCAAACTGCTGAAGACACGCAACCGGAGGTCATGCTCCAGGCAGTCGCTGCCGCGGGCGAGACCGATGAGCGTGAAAGAAACATAACGATTGAAACCGATCTTTTGGTCGCCAAGTTCACCAACAAGGGAGGCGAGCTTGTCTCGCTTCTTCTAAAAGAGCATTTCGACGGCGATGAGCCGATCGACATGGTGTTCAAAGGAGAGTCCGACCAGAACGCCTTCTTTGTAAACTTTGGCGGACCCGGAGCGGCGCCGGTAAATGATATATTTGAATACAGCCGCCGCGGCGAGTACGGCATTGAGTTCCGGAGAGATTTTATCGCTCCGCCGGCTGCAGACGGAAAAGCGTATCCTTTTACCCTGATAAAACGATATACCTTCGAGCCTGGAATCTATATGTTTCAGCTCGTCGTTACAATCGAGAACAGTGTAAATGCTTTTCCCAATCTGGACTTTAACGGAATTGCCTATAATCTCGGATTTGGACCGCAGATCGGACCTGAATTCGAAAGCCTTGGTGGAAGAGGTGAGTACCGTTATTACTACACTTACGAGGACAAACGAAAGACCAACCGGACTAAAAATGGCGAGATATTTATAAACAACCGCTTTGTATGGGCCGGTATCGCAGGCAAATACTTCGCGCTTCTTGTTGCCCCTGCGGGTAATTACACCCTCACCTACAAAGAGCCGATTATCGACGGTATTCCAAACTCCTCGTTTATGTATCTCTCAAGACCGCCGATAAAGAGCTCTGTTATCGAGGACACATATTTAGTCTATGCCGGACCAAAGCTGAAAAAGGAACTGGTTTCTTTTAATGACGCTTCCGAAAATGCCTTTGGTGCCAGCGGGCTCAATCTTGACGCTGCTGTGGACTCCAGCGCTCTGCTGGGATGGCTGGAATCGATTCTCAAGTTCTTTTTAGATCTTTTTTACAAGGTTATTCCTAACTATGGCGTGTCGATTATCATTCTGTCCATCTTCATAAAGCTCATCTTTTTTCCGATCACCAAAAAAAGCTTTGAGTCCACCGCGAAGATGCAGGCCCTCAATCCGAAAATTACCGAGCTCAAGGCAAAATACAAAGACAAACCTCAGCAGATGAACCAGGAAATGGCCGCTCTCTACAAACGAGAAAAGGTCAATCCTTTGGGAGGATGTCTGCCGATAGTCATCCAGATGCCGATATTTATTGCTTTCTACGGCGTATTATCGAAGCATTTCGCGCTTCGCGGCGCGCCTTTCTTCTGGTGGATTACCGATCTTTCGGAGCCGGATTCGATTCTCAATTTCGGCGCCTTTACGCTTCCTCTTCTAGGCTGGAACGATTTGCGTCTACTCCCGATTCTTTATGTCGGAACTCAGCTGATTTCGAGTAAGCTGATGCAGACTCCTCAAACCAGCACATCGAAGAATATGAAGATGATGCAGTACATGATGCCTATTTTCTTCTTCTTTATTCTGTACAGCGCCCCTTCAGGTCTTCTGCTCTACTGGACGCTTACTAATGTTTTTACCGCCATTCAACAGAAGGGTATCAGTTCATATAGGAAGACCCATAAGGCCAAGGAAAAGCCTGATGACGATAAGAAGAGCGGCCCTAGTAAAAAACGAAAGTAATACGATCCGAGAGGAGTGAATAATATGGTACGCGAATTTGAAGGCGCCAGCGAAAAAGAAGCTATCGACAAAGCAATTGAAGCGCTGAATTTAAATCGAGAAGAGTTTGATGTTGAGATTGTAGGTGAAGAGAAGAAAGGTCTTTTTCGCAAAGGTAACGTTAAGATAAAGGTTTACCTCGAAGATCGGGATATGCCGGATGAGGTAGAAGATGAACCGAACTTCAACAGGTTGGAGCCGGTTGCAGGTGCGTATGTGGGCGACGATGCTCATCCGCTGCAGCCCAGTGACGACGACCTAAAGACAATCAAGTTTCTCACTGAAGTAATCAATCTGATGGGCTATGACGCGATGGTGAGCGTGGCCAAAAAAGAAGATAGAAAAGTGGTACTCGAAATTGAGTCTCGGAACACCGGTATCCTGATTGGCCGTAAAGGTAAGAATCTCGACGCTCTTCAGCTTATTGCAAATGTCTATTCCGGCCGGCTTCCGTCGAACACAAAGGTCGTGGTCGACGCTGAAAACTACCGGCTTCGCCGCGAAGAGAATCTCGTTCGGCTGGCAGCTAAAACTGCCGACCAGGTACGGCGCAGTAAGAACTCTAGTCTTCTTGAACCGATGAATCCATTTGAGCGAAGGCTCATTCATACTTCCCTTAACGAGGTGAACGATATAGACACCAAGAGCGAAGGCGATGGATTATACAAGCAGGTGCGGGTTATTTACCGCGGGAATTAGCTACACCGGCGCCTGTGGATTACTTGTGGATAACATTGAATTCCTACAAAGCCCCTCGGAATGAACTTCGAGGGGCTTTTTTCGGCACCAAATTCCGAGGTCTTGAAGGCTAAAATACAGGTTTTGTTATATTGTTTTGCCCATACAGTGGCTTATTAGAGATTTTTAACTAAATAGTTTTATTTTACGCTCGGGGAATCAACGCAGGAATATTTTATGGCTTTTGGGCTTAATTGTGGATGGCTTGTGGATAATTGCGGCGTCCGCGCTTGGGTAACTATGGGTTATTTGCTATTCGGCCTGCGGATCGTTTGGTGCAGTGGTGCCTAATCTACGTTCTTTCCCATGATATTTGAAATCAAGAATGATAAAAAACATCAGCATTATTATCCAAGTTGCAACTACAAGCCAAAAGAAATTGCCGTTTCCCGTTGCTGCCCAAATAATTACTGATACACAAGGAATTGCCGACAATGAGTACAGGATTGTTAAGGCCTTAATTTCACTCATACCAAAGTCGAGGAGCTTGTGGTGAGTGTGCTCTTTGTCCGGGACAATTACAGAAATTTTTCTGCGTGTGCGTCTTATCATCGACGCAAATGTGTCGAGAACCGGAAACAAAACAACGCTGATGAGCAGGCATACAATAAGGAGAGAGGAACTCCCGGATTGCTCGAGAAAGGGAAGTGCTCCTAAGGCAAAGCCTATAAAAATTGCACCGCTGTCACCCATAAAAATTTTCGCCGGTGGCCAATTGAAGAACAGAAACCCAACTAATGCGCCGAAAAGAGCAAATGATATCATTGCAGATGTGGCGTTCCCGAGAATACTGAAGACAATACCGAAGGTAAGCGCAGCGATCAGCGATGTGCCGCTTGATAATCCATCCATGCCGTCTATGAAGTTTATCGCGTTGCTGATACCGGCTATCCAAAAAATAGTAAAAGGCATGCTTAGA
>JABGPX010000045.1 GCA_018644745.1 Spirochaetales bacterium | reverse complement strand
AGACGAGTACGTCTTTGAAGTGTATCGCGGTGACTATATAGTATTTTCTTTCCAAGACAATGAGTTACACAACATACGAATTCCCGAGCTGGAAATAGACGCTGAACTGCCGAAACCTTCGGTAGAAAAGCCGTATCTGAAGATGAAGGTTGTGGGGACATTCGACATCTATATTGATGATGCTCGAGGAACAATTTCTGTATTGCAGTACGATGAACCGCAATATAAGGAAATTACTTCTCAGGAAGCAGCGGCGCTTATCGAAAACATTGAGCCATTAATCCTGGATGTGCGAACGGGCCCAGAATTCGCCGAAGGCCATCTATCAAATGCGGTGCTGCTTCCGGTACAGGAGTTAGAATCCCGCCTAGGAGAGGTATTCACGAACAAAGATGCCCCGATATTCGTGTACTGCAAATCCGGCAACCGAAGCACAGTAGCATCGAAGATACTCATCGACAACGGATTTACAAATGTAATTAACCTTCGTCACGGTATATTGGAATGGCAAAAAGAGGATCTTCCGATAGTTGCACCGTAGTGTGAGAAACAAGAAAAGCCCCACGGCTGATTACAGGCAGGCAAACCCCTCTCTGTCGGCGGCTTCCGCGAGTCGCGTATCGTAGGAAAGGAACTCCAATGCTTTTCTATTTTCACCTGCGGCGAGGACCGCAGATGCGAGCTGAAGAGAGTCTGCCGCCCGCAGAGGATGTACCCTCAGCAGACGGGCGGCAATTAACCTCACGGCCGCTACCGGTTGAACTTCCACAAATGAGTCTGACAATATCTCCAGATTTTTTAGCGCGACCCGTAATTCGGATTCGGTAAGATTGCCGTTCCGGCATAACCTATTGAGAGCCGAGACGCACTCGATTCTGCTCAGCCACCATGTGACGATTTGCGGATCGCTGCGCAGCCGGCTCTCACACTCAACCGTGTTAGTCTCTTCGACAAGAAGGGCGACAAGACACGAGGAATCCCAGTAGGTCATCGGCCCTCCACCCGTTCATCCAAGACCGCTTTAACCGCGGACGAGCCTTTTTTCAATCGCGGTTTCTCACGTTCAAGGAATTTTTGCGTGTCCAGCTGAGCCGCCGGTATCGAAACGATACCATCCCGCGCTAGAGCCGGAATCCTAACTGAAAAATCCTCAAGGCTGTTGATCGGCTGAAGTTGGGCAACAGGCACGTCCCTATCGAGGATGACAATAACTTCACCCCCACGTACCTCATCAATCAGTTTACTGAAATTGTTTTTTGTTGTGGATATATTAGCCTGCTTCATATAGCTATTATAGCTATATATTCGGAATAAATCAACTGCATAGGGTTGGCATATCCGCGATTATACTGGTATCGTAGATGAGAAAGTGTCGTAGAGAAACAGTATTGGTTGTTAGCAATTTTAGCGAACTGTTTCCGGGGTAGGAGGACCAATTGGATCAATCAGAGACAGAATTAGGTGAATGGACGATAAACTACCTTCCAGAGGAGGGTGGCCGCTACACTGGTAAACTCAAAGTCGGCGCTAGCGAGCTGCGCTTTACGTCGTTGTACGAATCCAGCAACAAGACAATCATAAAAGCGATTTTTATCGATGTCGCCACCTATGCCGCCTCGGGAGGCCATCTGATTTACCGCTATTCAACTGACAAAGAGGCTATCGTCGCTTTACCCACAAAGGAGATTTCCAGCGTGGAAGCGACAAAAAAAGGAATAATGAACCGGGCGGAAGTTACCATGAGGGACGGCCCAACCTTTATATTCAACTATGGAATGCTCCCGGTTAAGAAACTTGTTGAGGCCATTCGCTCGGTGATATAACTACTTAGGCCGCTCCGGGCTTTTATGTTTTAAAAGAATTATCCAGTTCAGTTGGATATCTAACGGCTTGTTTTTCCCACCAGGAATCT
>JABGPX010000871.1 GCA_018644745.1 Spirochaetales bacterium | reverse complement strand
GATTATCCTATGATATACTTGTTCATCTCGCTAACATGGACAGGATCCCCCGCTTTTCGCGGTAGATATGGAGCGACAAGGCGTTGACTGATACCAAGATAGAAACACAAGAGATTGTCACTCTCCTCCGGCAATCTGAGCTATTTTCCGATTTGTCATCTTCCGAACTCGAAGTCTTATCAACTCACGCGGAGTTTCACAAGTTTTTCGCCGATGATGAGATTATCAGGGGGTTGCCCATCGGTGGCCACGTATACATGATGAGCAAAGGAGATGTCAGCATCTCGAAACCTGATGGAGAGTTCTCCGAGACAGTTCTCGCCCGATTTATCGGCGGTGAGTGTTTCGGTGAGCTGGATTTATTCAATGACGGGGGGAACCCCGTAACAGTAAGAGCCGAAACCGAAGGCGGTTTTCTTGTCTTTCCGGGGAGAGGTCATGTAGCAGCGGAGGTATTTTCCAAACATCCCAGCACCGGCGCGAAGGTGTTTAAGAGCCTCCTCTCTATGGTCGCCAGGCGTATCCGATCTACTAATCAGCTTATCTCGCAGAGATCACCCTGGGTACAGGAACTGCGGAAGCTTGTCCACGTCGATAAACTTACAGGGCTTTTTAATAAAACCTGGCTGATTGAAGAGCTTCCTCGTGTGCTCGGAGAGAGGCGCGCGGGATCAGGAATCCTCATCATCAAGCCGGATAAGTTCAAAACCATTAACGATACATACGGACATGAAGCGGGAGACAAAACCCTCGCCCTTCTCGCCGAAACGGTTCAAGGCGTGTCAGCCAACAAAGGTACAGCGGCAAGACACGGCGGAGATGTCTTCGCTGTAATTTGTAAAAACTCCAATCTTCGAGACATTACACGTTTCACGACCGGAATATTGAGAACTTTTCGAAATTTGAATATGGAGCCTATTATCGGACCTAACGATCTGGCGATGACGGTAAGCGTTGGTGTCTGTATCCGCCCACCGGGCGCTGCATTTGCTGTATCTGACGGCATCGAAACGGCATTCACGCGAATGCTCTCCGCCCGGGAAGCCGGGGGTGACCAGATGAGTGAGGGTGCGGATGGCTGAAGTAATGGAGCTGAAAAAAGTAGAAATTTTCTCGGATCTTGATACGGACGAAATCCGCGAGCTTGCCTCGAGCTTGCGAAGGCAGAGTCTGAGCAAGGACGAAGTGCTTTTCAACGAGGGCGACAGCGGAAGCGAGCTTTTTATCGTAGAAAGCGGAAGCCTGGGTGTGCGTGTGAAAACCCAGGACGGAACAGACCTTGATGTCGCCGAATTCGGACCCGGTGATTTCTTTGGTGAAATGTCAATTTTCGAGCAGGAGCCCCGATCGGCCACGTGTTATGCCAGATCGGACAGCGACCTCCTGTCACTTCACGAGAAGGAACTTCTCAACCTCATAGAGAATAGTCCGGCGTCTTCAATAAAAATGATGCTCCGCATGCTCAGAATAACCCGCGGGCGTCTTGATAATACAGGTTCTTTTCTCTCTGAAATGGTACAATGGGGGGAAGCTGCGAGGAAACGATCGATTACCGATGAACTTACCGGGTTCTATAACCGGCGGTATCTCGACGAATCACTCCCCGGCCTGGTGAAGGCGGCGTCTCATAGCGGGCAGCCGTTCGGCATCTGCATGATGGACCTCGATCACTTCAGGAATATAAACGAGGAATTATCCCACGCTATTGGAGACCAAATTATCCAGGGAGTGGTGGCGGTGCTCAATGAGGTCCTGCTGCCGAAAGATGTACCGATCCGATACGGGGGGGATGAGTTTGTCATACTGATGCCCGAATCAACCCCGGCGGACGCGGAAAAAAGAGCCAAGAAAGTTTGCACCAGTATCGCAGCTTTGAAAATTCTCGAGTCTTACTCCTGCTCAGTGAAGCAGG
>JABGPX010000511.1 GCA_018644745.1 Spirochaetales bacterium | reverse complement strand
TGCGACAGTATCCGTAACATGAGCCGATCTGCGTGAGGGGAGAACAATCAAATCCGCACCGAATTGATCCGAGGATCTGAGAATCGCTCCAAGATTGTGGGGGTCGGTTATCTGATCAAGAACCACCACCATTGCCTGTTCACCTGTCAGTGAAGAAATTGCTTCAGTAAAATCAAGAATCCTGGGCTGGGTATCGGTCTTTGCAAGATATACGGCTCCGCGATGGTCCTTTCCAGGAGCCATCTTATCAAGCTCGGCAGGCTGGACATTATGAATCCGGACCCCCGCGGCCTTCGCTGCATCGGCAAGCCGCTGCTGCCGGGAGCCTGAGCCTGCAAGGTATAACTCGCCGCGCCCGGCATCGACCGAACGCAGAGTCTCTTCTATCGCGTGAAATCCAGTTAAGATCCTCATCGATTTTGCAGCTCGGGAGGCCCGTATTCCTTCACATAGTCGATTTCCCCGTCATAATCGAGATCGCGTTCGATTTTCCGGACATACACTCCCTCATCGAGGAAAACCCACAGGTCTACTTCACCGTCAAAATTCGTATCTACGGTTCGATGATCCAGTACGTCAGCAATGTAGAAATAAAAGTCGTCCATTTGTGTGTCAAAGTTGAAATCTAACTCTTCATAGATCCGCTTGCCGTTTTTATCATAAATCAAAGAATAATCCGCGGTGCCGTCAAAATCTCGATCTTTTGACACCCGAAACCGTTCATCACCAATATCTTCAATCCATTGATCTGCAACACCATCTTCATTCTCATCTATTTCGCGAATTGTCCCGGCCTGAACGGTTAAAACTACCGCAAGAAGCCCAACGATGCCCATTATTATCCTAACTCCTGATTTCACAGTCGCTCCTGGTATGCGTGATGTTACTTTTTTATCGGCAAAAACGGAAAAAGAATGTATCTGGAAGAAAGCAATATTTGCAGCGGGAAATTACTCTAATTTCTCGAGCTGCTGTCTTACCCTATCGAGTTCAGTAAGGACCTCATTGATGCGTCCGGCTAAATCCCTAAATTGATCCTGCTTGCGAAGCACTATCTGTACTCCCGGCTCTCCGTCGAGAACTCTTCGGAGCTCTCTGTTGATACGAAACGCCGGACCGGCAATTCGATGGGAATAGATTAGTCCTAATACAGACACAAGAATAAGCATAAAAAGATTATTTATAAGAATAGGAGGAACGATGATTTCCCAACGTTTTACGCCGTAAACCGTCCGCGTTTTCGAAACTTGAACCATTTTCCCGTCTTCGCCCTCTTCCAGTTCATACACTTGTTTGTTTATATCTATGAATTCCTTGAACAGATTGTCTCCCGCCATTGAGGAGGCCCAATAGTAAAATACTGTACCCGCGGAAAACAGAATAAGTGCAATTATAATGGAAAGAAGAAACATACCGATCAGCCGGTACTGAAACGCGCGGTCGATAATATAGGTCTTTCGTTTCTGCGAGCCCACCATCAACCTCCATTTCAGCGTTACTTTAGCAGCTTAGCAGCTATCTACACAACAATATTCATATAGAGGGCGTTTAAAATCAAGACACCAATTGAATTTCCTCGCAATTGGTCTATAATGTAAGAGGATGCTAATTATTTGTTTACTAATTTAGGAGGATTTTTATGCGAAAAACGGTTATAGCCGTTGCGGCGGTTTTTCTGTTGCTCATCGCAGCACCAGCTTTTTCCAATGAACTCGAACTCGGGCTTTCTTGGACACCTGTAGCTGCAGATGAAAACTATGATGAGGATTCCGGTGAATCGATTACCGGTTTCCATGTTGGGTATGTCATGCTCAACTTTCTGTATGCTTCGTGGGATGCTCTGGTAATGCCCCCGTCGATCATTTCAGAATGGACCGGCCTTTATAGACCGGGATTTCTCAATCTCTACGACGCCGGTAT
>JABGPX010000046.1 GCA_018644745.1 Spirochaetales bacterium | reverse complement strand
ACAATTCCATCGGATTTCCATCTAGACAAATCGAGATCCTTAGCGCTTCTTTCAGCCCGGTACTCTTCAAAAGAACCAGCATCATCTGCCTCAACCGCCTCGAGGGCAATGCCGCCATGTAGGTCTTCTATCTTGAGCAGCCAGCCATCAATAAGGTCACCTTCACGCACCATTATGTTTGATGCTGTTGCCTCTCGAATCTCCTCCCATGAATACGATCCTTCCACCCGGAGTCCAATATAAAAATTTCCTGTATCAGCAAACAGCCAGCCGTTTTCTTCAAACCATTTGGAAGCTTTGGGTAAGTATAGATTGATATACGGATTTCGATCATCCTCGGGGATCCTGTAAAATATAAGCGCCGTCCCCTCATGCTGCAGTATCCGCTCGTACGGTGAAGCACCGAAAAGACGATCATTCCACTGAAGATATGGTTTGCCCGTCGCGATATCCCTCTCCGCGGCTTGAGGAAGCACCGAGAGGAAAGCGCTGAAACGCCCCGGATGAGTGTAAGGGTGATTACAGCCGATTTTCGCCTGATGTTTCGGACCGTCCCAGGAAAGATCCCATGAAATAAGATCGATAGGGCCGGCAGGAGCACCCGGGAGACCAACCTGAGCAGAACCGAGGGCGAATGATCGACTCATGTAGGTGTATTTACGCACCGGAGAAGCTTCCCGTTCCACATGACGAAATATTGTTCTCGGCGCCTTCGTCTTTTTTACTGTAAAGGGTTTATCACGATCGAAAGCAATTTCCGCCAGCATGGCCGGAGGCATCCACTCGGCGGCCAGATTGGGGATAACGAATCCTTGATTGTGGTCCGCAGGATCATATAACTCACCGCCAAAATAGAGATAAAAGAGACCTCGAACCGTCCCTGACTTGGTCCAGGTGTTTACACGATACCCTTCCCTGCTATGACTTCCCGCCCAGGCACCGTGGAAATACTCCACCGCCATATCGGTAAAAAGCAGAGTCGCCGCTTTCCTCGCCTTTTCCCGCAGCTCAAGGTCACGGGTATTTTCAATAAGCCCGATAAGCGGAGTCAGATGTTCCGCAATGTAGCCGGTAGAATCATATTCATGATGTCCGGTGAGTACCGTGCGTTCAATCATCCCGATTATCCATCGCTTAGCCTCAGCATGCACCGCCGCGGGGGACATACCGTTCCACATGGAGGCTTCGTTTTCCCACTCTTCAGCGGCGAGAAGGCTGCCGGTGTAATGCATGAGCCAATGGTTCTCGGTGTTGCCTCTGTCTATCATTCCATTGAGAAAAAAGTTCTTGATTCGATCCGCCGATGCCTTCGGCAGCCGGTCTTTCCATTTGGAATACACCAGCATAGATGGAAGCACGTGAAACGGCCCGCCGGCAACGCTTTCGGTTGATGCGAAGTTTGAAACCAGCAGAAGGCGGTCCACGGCGTCGTTTACTTCTTCATCAGTAGGGGTGCCGCCGATAAAAAATGAGTGCAGATTCCACATGGAAAGAACGCCGCGCTCGATATTTGTTTCAATTATTTTCTTCCCCCGTTCTATTACTTGCAGGGAGTAGTCTGCTTGGGTCATAACTTGCCTTCCTTAACCGGGCTGATGGTCATTATTCGAGTAAAATCGCCGTTTTGATTCCAGCTCTCGCCGGCATCCTCTGTGCTCCACAACCCTCCGGGCCACGCGCCTCCAAGCCAATGTCCATCTTGATCGGCTGATGAAGCAACGCATGCAGCTCTTAACCGTGGTCCGCTGCGATGCCATGCGCCGGTTCCGTCACCTCGGTAAAAACCGGCAGCCGAAGCGGCGACCAACCCAACGGAAGTTTCATCCAGGTCGAAAACAGATTCTGTGTCAATTCCCTGCCCGGCCCTGTCCCAGCGCAAGCCGTCGCTGCTTTTCCAGATACCCGCGTCATCGGTACCTGCCC
>JABGPX010000352.1:2477-11830 GCA_018644745.1 Spirochaetales bacterium | reverse complement strand
CTCTATCTGGGGCCTACGGTCGCTGGGATGGTGCAGACTTTTCTGGATAGGATCACGATTATCCTCTGGAGATCCGGTGTCCAGATACTGCTATTTCTCGCCGGGCTCCAGGGTATATCGGGCTCGCTGTACGAATCGGCGAAGTGCGACGGGGCTTCCGAGTGGGTGATGTTCTGGAAAATCTCCCTGCCGATGCTGATGCCCGTAGTTATCCTCAACAGCGTTTTCACTATCGTCGAGTCGTTTGCCGACGTCGCGAATCCGATCGTTGATTATGTTATTAGCGTAGCCTTCAGGGACACCCAATTCGAGTACGCCGCTGCAATGGGATGGATCTATCTGGTCTTCGTTTTTATTCTTGTCTCCCTGGTATTCCTCGCCGGACGGGTAAGGAGGAGGTAGATGATGAACACGAGGCGATTAGCTTATAAAATAGGTAGAACTGACTTCTGGGGACGTAAGTTTTACCGCCTGCTGATATACATCCTTCTCTTCGATCTCGCCTTTGTCTTTCTCTTTCCGTTCCTGTATATGGTTATTACCTCGTTGAAAACTTCGAGTGACCTCATGGACAGCTCGATAATGTGGATCCCGAAGGATATCGAGTGGAAAAACTATCGCAATGCGTTCTATGCGCTTCAATACGGACGCTCGGTATTCAACTCTGCGATTGTAACGTCACTCAGCATCCTCGGGCACGTGGCTTCCTGTTCTCTAGCGGCATACGCTTTTTCGCGTTACATTTTTAAAGGGCGCGACGCGCTTTTCATGTTTGTCCTCCTCAGCATCGTCGTACCGACACAGGTAATTATCGTCCCGATGTATATTCAGTTCTCGAAGCTTAATTGGCTGGGAACCTATATGCCCCTCATCATCCCGACTTTTGTAGGCTTTGGTCTGAAGGGAGGGCTTTTTATCTTTATCTTTCGACAGTTTTTCGTAGGGCTCCCTCCGGACCTGGAAAACGCCGCTCGTATCGACGGCTGCGGCGGATTAAGGACCTTCTGGCGGATTATTCTCCCGATCTCAAAAGCCGCTATCCTTGTCGTATCCGTGCTGGCAATGGTATGGCATTGGAACGATTATTTCGAACCCAGCCTCTACCTGACGAAACCAAAACGATGGCTCGTGCCGCAGATGCTTCCGGCCATGTACGACAGGATGCTAAGCATGGGGCTGGATGAGATGGCCGAGTTCCTGGATGCCGAAGTAATCGACGAAGGAATGATTATATTTAACGAAGCTGTGGTACTCGCGGGAACCTTTCTGGTTGTCCTGCCTATTCTCATTCCGTATTTCTTTGTGCACAAATACTTCCAGGAGAGCATAGCCCGTACCGGTCTTACCGAATAGAAGCCACGGATTCAGATACGCACGGTTTCTAGCTCTTAATTCCTGAATGAATCATAGTCTGCATTACCCGCCGCTGCATAGTCACAAAGATTATGATAGTTGGCATCGTCATGAGAAAGGTCGCGGCCGCGACCGCGCCCACACGGCCGATTGATCCGGCTCCTCCGGCAAGAGTCTGAAGTGCAAGCGGCAGCGTCCGCATCGCCTGGCTTTGGGTGAAGATTAGTGGGGTGAAATAGTCGTTCCAGTTGGTTACGAACGAAAAAACGATAAGTGTCGACCACGCCGGCTTGAGCAGCGGCATTACGATCTTCCAATAGATCATGAACTCGCCGACTGCATCCATCCTGGCTGATTCAAGAAGTGAATTGGGAATCTGACTCGAGAACTGCTTCATGAGGAAGAAGTTATAAGCCACCGCGATATTGGGCACAATGAGAGCCCAATATGTGTCTATTAGTTTGAGGCCGTTTACCAGGAGATATCTTGGAATCTGCGTTACATGAGGAGAAAACATGATGCCGGCAATTACCGTTGCGAAGATAATACGGTGCCCCGGTATTTTGTGTTTCTCCAGCGCAAACGCCCCCATGCTGGAAACAATAACGGTCGCTACCACGATGCTCGCCGATACAAAGGTGCTGTTGAAGATGAATCGGGTGAATGGAACGGTAGTGCCGCTTAATGCCGTCAGCAGATCGCCGAAATTCTGCAGTGTCGGTTTCCTTACGATAAACCTCGGCGGGAAGAGGAAAAGTTCATCGAGGGGCTTGAAGGCAGTGGATATCATATAGATCAGCGGCAGCGAGGTGAACGCTACCAAAAGAAGCATAAAGGTATATACGAATATCCAACCTGGCGAGAATCTAATACGCATTTTTGACTTGAGCAGTGCATTTTTATTCTGCCGGAGAGCCGCTTTGTTTTCTACAGAAGATGACATATGGCTTCCCTTAGGTTCTCGATTTAAAAATCTTCATCGCCAGTCTCCCCAGGAGAAAGGTCAGGAGAAAAAGGACGACGGCAATTGCCGACGCGTACCCGAGCTCGAATCGTATAAATGCATGATCGAACAGATGCGCCACGATGGTATGGCCGGCATAGTTGGGACTCGGGAGACCGGCAACGGCCACCGACACCTCGAAAACAGCAAAGCTTCTCACAATCGAATTTATCGCGCCGAACAGCATCTGCGGCATCAAAAACGGCAGGGTTATGTACCACATCCTCTGAAAGCGGCTTTTTATGCCGTCGACATCACCGGCGTCGTACAGTTCCTGAGGAACGTTCTGCAGGCCGGCGAGGAATACCAGGAAGCCGGTACCCATGCTCATCCACACCTGTATGACCATTACGACAGGGAGAATGGTATTCTGGCTCAGATTCCACAAGACCGGTTCATTTATGATCCCGGTGGTGATAAGGATATTGTTGACAAGTCCGTACCGGTCACCTGAGAAAAACCAGAGCCAGACGACGGTCATCGCTATACTGCTCGTAATCGAAGGAGCGTAGAAAGCCAGTGCAAAAGCGTTCCGCATTTTTAGCTCATTGATTGTCCACGCCGCGATAAAGGACAATCCGTACCCGAGGGGACCGGTTATAACTGCAAAGAGCATCGTGTTGCGGAGGGCGAGCAGGAATATATCATCCTCGAGCAGCAAGCCTCGGTAATTAACCAGACCTATAAACCGCGGCGGCTGCAGGTTGTTGAAGTATGTCAGACTCATCACCATCGCGATAATAACCGGCACCAGTACAAAGAGCGTGAAGAGAACGCCGAATGGGAGGAAGAGAAGGTATCCCGCGCCGTAGCGCTTCCAAAAAGCGCGAAAACGGTCGGTGAATTTCGGACTCAACGAGGTCTGCCTTAGCGCGACATCCGGATTCGCCATTAGTCGGTTCCTCCCAATGGATTGTACACGCCGTACTCCTCCTGCTTCTTTCGCAATTCTATGTTTATGTCCTCCACTGCCAATTCCAGCGAATCTCTCGGAAGCATGTCTCCCAATACCACTCGGTTCCAGGCGTTCATGACATGGCGGCCCGTGAAATATCCTCCGAGAACCACCGGCGCTATCTCGTACCAGGGCCATTGATTTACGATGGTCTGCAAATCTTCCCGCTTCCACGGGATATCCTGAAATGCTTTTAGATTGGCGGTATTCCATCTGGCTTCGACGCCGATACTCGCCTCCATTTCACGTCCGAAACGAAATTGAATGTCGTCGCTGGTCCACCATTTCAGGAATTCCCAAGCGGCTTCTTTATTGGTGCTCTGGTTCAATATCATCGCGGCTTGGCCGGTGAGATCGTCGCTCACCCCGCCGCTGGTAGTCGCTCCCGCTCCCCGTCCCGCCGAGGTGCTCAAATCGGAAATACCTCCTACGCTTCTGTCGATGGATCCATCCGGAAGCCGCGTTCCGGGGACCTGGGCGACCCCCCATCTGCCGAAGAGTTCAGGGGCCGCGACCGAAAGACGTACGTACGTCGCGTAGCCGTGGATGCCCATGGGCATCTCGCCCGTGCGCATCCGGTTGAAGAAATCTGCGACAACCGGGATACCGTAGCTGGTGTACAGCTCGGTCCACTCTTTAAAAGCCTGGTACGCCTCAGCGGAATCAAGGCCGGATTTCGAGCCGTTGTCGCTGTAATAGCTGCCGCCTTTCTGAAAGAGCAGGGGACTGAAACGGGGAGGGTAGTAGAACTGCATGCCGTTCTGATAGAGCACCGGCAGGACTTTCTCGTACAACTCGTCCCAGGTCTCCGGAACCGGGATATTCAGCTCTTGTATGATATCTTTTCTATAGAAGAGAACGACGAAATTCATCGTTTCCGGCAAGGCGTATGTACCGCCCTGGTATTGAAAAGGGATTAGGATGTTTTTCAGGAATCGTTCCGTCACCTCCGGGTAGTCTGGAAACTGCGACAGATCGACCGTTGCATCGCGAATCGCAAGCTGCACAGGCGAGTTGCCGACTACTCCCAGGCCTACGTCCGGTGCCCGTCCCGCGGCGATGGCAAGCATTATGGCGTTTATTCTGCCGGCGGTCAGTTGCGACGACGGAATTATGTTCATGTCGATCACGATTCCGGTACGTTCGGTAAAGTCCTCGTCCGCCATTTCCTTCAGAGTCTCCGCCCATTCGCGGCCCCGGGCGAACCACACATTCAGGACAGTCGCCTCCTCGTCTTTCATCTCCTCGTCGGTGAGGTAGACGCTTCCCACACTGTCGTAATCTTTGAAGAAGGATACGAAGAAGTTGTAGATCGTCGCCCACATTTTATGAAAAAACGTGGAGGTCCTGGCGGAAACCCGCTTGTCCGGTGGGTTGAAGGCAATCCAGTCGACGCTTAGCGGTTGTTCCTGCAGCTGCAGCAAATAGCCGCCGAGCCCGTTTTGGCTGTTCTTGATTTCGTTCAGTCTTCTCGGAATTTTATCGGTGTTGTCGATCATTTCCTGCATCTCACGTTCGACTCTGGCGAAATGATTGGTAATAGAGGGCCGCTTTTCCGAAAGTCCGGTGAGAATGTCTATATTCGACGACATATGCCGCTGAACGGATGCCAGGTCCCCGAGCAAGCCGGGAATCTTGTCGTCAAGCTCGTAGTCGTAGAACTGGTCCGGAGTAACACCGGTAATCATGATGATTTTCCGAATCAGCGTCGAAAGAGTGAGGGTATCGGCGGTAAGTGTTTTTACCAGTTCCTTGTACGGTCCGACAACCGCGGTCATAGTGATAGTGTGCTCGCCGGCGTCGAGGTGGAGTACATACGGCTCGCCTTCTTCATCCGTTAGTTCTTCGAGCCTCCACTCCCTCGAATATTCAATGCGGTGTTCCAGGAGTTCCTGAAACCGCACTTCGCCGTCAATTTCTATTTTTCGGAACACCGGCAGTCCGTCACCGGTGTTCTGCAATACCCGCATCGCTACCTTGTAGTATCCGCTCCGTGGTACCTCGAAGCTCCAGGTAACCGCCTGACCGCCTTTTCTCCACCTGCGCCCGCCCAGGTAATTCATGATCCGGCGGCCGTATACGTTTGGCTTTGTCAGCGGGTCGCCTGTCGACTCCATGCGCACCGTCGGATCGGTCTTACTTATTACGTTCGTTTCAGCCTGGATTACGATTTCATTAACTGCTGCCCCTGATTTGGCCGCGCCGGGTCCGTCGGTATCGTCGTATACAGGGATGGACTCTTTGCCGGTGAATGTAATGCGGCCGAATGCCGCGGCCTGGTCGATGAAATCCATGCGAAGTACGTGATCGCCGGCCTTCATGAAAAACAGAAGCGGCTCCGCGTAGAGACCGAGTTTGTCATAGACTTTTTTGGTTTGCCATATCTGGTCCTGAATCTGTCTCGGACGAACTTCATCGCCAAGGTTATTTACCTTTACCGGCCCTTCGTCTCGCCAGGCGCGATAGAAAGCTACGCTGTACGCTTCCTCGAACGGCACCTCACCATCGATACTCAGCTGCCGCTGTATCGGTGAAGATTCATCTGCGAAACCGAAGTACTCCACCTCAAGCTCGTACAGGCCATCCTCCGGTACGGTGAAACTCCATTCGAAATATTCAGCGTCGGTATCCCATACCAACGCCGGCGCGGTTCTTCCTCCGATACCGGCAGCAATCGGCAGACTGCCATCGACCGGTCCTGTAAGGCTTTCCGGTCCGACGGTCACGGCCACCTCACTCGACGGCGACGTATAGCCGTTGCGCCTATAATCGGCCAGCGCATCCAGGTAGTTGTAATCCACGGCAAAGGATTCGTCAAAATCGATTAACTCGACGTCCAATTCAGCCCTGTACTTGTCGGCGAGTGTGAGACCGGAGGTATCGTTGTCAGACACGACGGTAGCCGTGATCAGCGAGCAGAGCAGCAATATCGCCGCGATTCTAATAAGCTTTTTCTTCATTTGCGAAAGCCCAAGCGAGTCGACACTTCATTTGCGGTTGCCATAACCGCCTTTGCGTAGGCCGGTACCTTTGCAATCCGCAGTCTGCCTGAGGGTGCTGTGATACTGACGGCGGCGACAGCCTGCTTATTATGATTGAAGACAGGTGCGCCGACACAGCGGACGTCCTCTTCATGCTCGATATCATCGATTGCGAATCCCTGTTCTTTTACTTTTTTCAGCTCAGCCCTAAAATCGTCGGCGTCTGCTATTGTTTTACTGGTAAAGCGGTCAAGCCTTACTTCCTTGAGATATGTATCGATTACCTTTTGCTCGCTAAATGCGAGGATACACTTCCCGGCTGATGAGCAATAGGCGGGACTGCGAACTCCGATAACTGAGTACGTACGGAGCCGTTTAGTGGATTCAAACGCGTCGAGGAACAGCACCTCATTATCATCTACAATCGAGAGCTGTACTGTTTCGTCCAGCTTCTGGTTCAATGCTCTCAAGTGCGGCTCCGCGACCGCGCGCACCTCGAGTTCCTTTCTGGCTGCGTCTCCGAGTTCGAATAGGCCTATCCCAAGGCTGTATTTACCGGTTTCGGAGTTGCGGATAATAAGGCGCTCTTCATTCAGCGTGATCAGGATTTCATGAACGCTTGATTTGGGAAATCCTGTAAGTTTGCTGACCTCAGCCGAGGTAAGCCTCTCTTCCTTTGCGAGCAGTCTTAGTATGCCGATTGCCCGACTCACCGATCTTACAGCTCTGGGTTCACCCGCCACAACTACCGCCTATTGGTATTTCGTATTCATACATAATACACCATTGCGGATGCATTCCGCAATACCGGAATTCGGGCAGCTTCGTGTTGGGTCTGAACTGTTCAAAAACCGTGTCGTAGTACCGGATTATTTTTATCGGCGGAGTAATCTATATGTTGACCGCACCGTCACGGTCATCTACGCGGTCACCAAGAGTTTCGCGCAATATCCCAATTTCCCTCGCCAGGGCCTGCCGAAACGCAATAGCGTCGGCACTGTGTATGATAAGATTCGCTCCGGATTTTACCCATCTAATCTCCTGATCGAAGCCCGTGTCAGTATAGGTATAATGGATACCGGCGCCTTTCCCCGCGGCTCTTGCCTTTTCGAGTATTCCGGTCACGGCCGCGACGAAATCAGGATTCGTATATTCTTCAGGAAATCCGAGGTTTATACTCAGGTCGTGAGGTCCAATGAGTACGGCATCCAGTCCTTGTACTGCCAGCAGATCATCAAGATTGTCGATCGCCGGCTGGCTTTCGATATTAATAATTAACATATTGTCGCGGTTGAATTCCGGCAGGAACGCTCTCGCAGCATCGCTTACAGCTTTCGAATCTCCGGAAAGCAGCCGTTCAAGCTTGCGCCCCTTGAGGGGGCGATATTTTACCGCGCCGGCGAGTTTCATTACCTGATCGGTGTTTTCGACATACGGAGCAATAATTCCGCGTGCGCCCATATCGAGTACTTTGGTCGCCCGGGTCGGGTCCTGGTCCGGTATTCGTACCACAGGGGCAAGGCCCATGGTATCGTATGTGCGGCACATCCAGGAAAGCCTGGCGTCGTCGATGGTGATATGCTCGGTGTCGATAAACACGAAATCCAGACCGGGGATTTTGTCTACGACCGTAGGCCAGAAGGGGGAATCGGAAACCAGAAGAGTACCGTACACTCTTTGCCCGGATAGAAGTCGCTCACGTATCTGACTGCCTTTCATGTTAACTCCTCGACAATAACTGCTGATTTCTTTGGTATATCACGGCCGGATTTAAATGGATAGAGACGGGGGAATTGTGCTCCGCTCAATGGCTATTGAGCTATATCGGTCTTCGCTGTAGATTTCTTATAGGATAGTTTACAGGAGAGGAATATATGGACGAGCAATACACCGGGGATGTTACAGATGTACGTACGATTTCTCAAATAGATCTCAATACCAGATATAACAGGGTTTGGCAGCCGTACATAGAGCGATGGGCCGAAGGGCATCTGATCACCGCCTGGGGGCACCACCTGACAGGCAAAACTGATATGGGCGACATAGTGTGTTCGGTGAGCCGCGACGACGGCGGTAAGTGGCTCCCTCCCGTCGAAATATTTGATCACCGGAAGGATTACGGGGGCCGCCGCTACGCCTTTGCCAATCCCGCACTGTATCGAGCGCCCGGGCAGGGAATTGTCTGGTGCTTCGCCATGCGCTGTCCGCTCCATTTCCGCGACAGCGAGAACAGCGATCTCTGCGCGGCGTACACTGCGGACGGGGGTTTTTCATGGGTTGACGTCGAACTGACCAATCATTTCTCATCGCCCCTTATTACGTGCAACGCGCCCCTGGAGGTGAATGGCCGCTATCTGCTACCGGTTCACCGCAATACGATGAGGGAGGATCCCAACGGCGACGGCCGCCAGTTCATCCTCGAATCTACTGACCTCATATCCTGGCGTCTTGCGGGGTATGTTCTTTTCGACGAGTCCGATCCGGTGTTTCTCCATGAGGCGAGTCTGGCTGGAACCGCCGACGGCGGTCTGGCCATAGTTATGCGAACCGCAACGTATGGACACAAGAATTACGACTCCCTCCCGAACGAGCGAGCGTACCGCAGCGTCAGTAGCGACGGCGGCCGTACATGGTCCGCGGCAAAGCCGGTACCCGAGTTCCACAACACCGGCTGCAAGGCGCACTACCTTGTCGATTCGAAGGGCAGAGAGGTCTATGTCTACAGCCCCGGTCCGAGGAGAGAGCGAAAGGCGCTCCATTACGTCGCCCGTGAAACCGGAGGAGAGTGGTCGAAGCCGAAGGTTTTCTATGACGGGAAGAACCACAACAGCTACCCCACTCTGCTCGAGCGTCCCGATCAACCCGGCGAATACTGGTGCGTCTGGGATAGCTCCTGGGATTACGACAAGAAACGAACCACGATACGTTTCGGGAAATTCAGTCTGGCTCAGAACGTGTCCTCATAGGAAATTACTTGAAGCAGAAATCCAACATCCTGTTAGTAAGTGTCGACGACATGAACGACTGGGTCGGCTGCCTCGGCGGGTATCCGGGCGTTCAA
>JABGPX010000352.1:0-2467 GCA_018644745.1 Spirochaetales bacterium | reverse complement strand
CCGAATATTGCCTCGTTGGCCGGCCGGGGAGTCCTGTTCAGAAACGCCCATTGTCCGTCGCCACTCTGTAATCCGTCAAGGACGGCCATCCTTATCGGCAAAGCCCCTTCGGCCTCGGGTATTTACAGGAACAGCCACTGGTGGCGGCCCAACTATCCCGGCATCGTGTCACTTCCCATGCATCTGAAAGCAAACGGCTATACAACCGCTGGTGCGGGAAAGGTGTTTCATCACCCTCCGGGCTTTAATCCGCCCGACCAGTGGGATGAATATTTCACCATGGTTTTTGATGACCCCTGGGACCGGGAAAACTGCGACTGGGTAGTAGACCAAGCGGTGCCGTCGTGGCACCCGATGAACAGTCTATCGCCGTATTACCACGAACACGACTGGGGTCCGATGGCAAAGCCCGATTCCGAATGGGGAGATGTACAGGCCGTTGAATGGGCGGAGAGCTTTCTCCGGCGACGCCACGACAAGCCCTTCTTCCTGGCCGTCGGCACATTCCGGCCTCATATCCCCTGGTACGCTCCGCCACGATTTTTTGATCGATACACCCTGGATAACGTCAGGACTCCAGCCGTGTTCGACAGCGATCTCGAGATGCTGCCGGAAACAGGCTTGAGAATGGCGGAGTACAGCCGAAACGAATTTGAGAAAATGGTGGACGGCGATCAATGGGAAGCGGCGGTGCAGGCCTATCTCGCGTGTATCTCCTTTGCCGATGACTTGATCGGGCGGCTAATTGACGCCATTGATTCATCCGGGCACGCCGCGAATACAGCAATAATTTTTTACTCGGATAACGGATATCACTTGGGCGAGAAGAAACACTTTACTAAATGCACTCTTTGGGAACGCAGCACCCACGTACCGTTTATCGTTGTACCGCCCGGGAAGGATTCTGAGACGCTGGTTATTGACAGCCCGGCAACGCTGCAGGATATCTATCCATCGATTCTCGACCTCTGTGATGTGGCTCCTCCGCCGACGGGCATAGATGGAAAGAGCCTGATGCCCTCGATCCGCGATCCGCTGCGGCCCATGGACCGAGCCGTCGTGACGACGTACCTTCAGGGTAACCACGCGGTGCGTATCGAAGATTGGCGATACATACGATACGCTGACAGGGGGGAGGAGTTATATCACACCAGCGAAGATCCCGATGAACGGGACAACCTCATCAGCGATGCGGGTTATAGGTCGATGATCAGTGAAATGCGTGAGTTCCTGCCGAAAAACGACGCGCCGCCGGCAAAGAAGAAGAGTGATTTCATTTTCGATTACGGGTCGTACAGCTGGAAGCTGAGGTAGATCGAAGGAAGCGCTGGCAGCTGCGAGTTTGCCAACACGCCGGATTTCTAGCGATCACCTCTACATTCGGACAGTTCAGACAGTTCGGACAACGCGCCCTCCTGCCTTCGAGCACTGGTGTTACCGATTCGCAGAGCGGTCGGCATTTCCATCCAGCGAACAGCGTCGGGATGTTTTTCGATCATGATATCCCCGTAACTTTTGTGAGCCGCCGGCTGCAATGAATGCTCTTCTAAGCTCAGGTCCGGCACCGGTATATCCGAGTTTTCGTACATATCCGCCCATTTGCGAGTCGGATCAAACAGGGGATGGGGTCCGGGTAAGCCGATTTGCAGAAATAGCGGAGTTTTCGCCTTCCCCTGATCGAGAAACCACTCCGCCATTGCGCCGGTAAAAATGTCCGGGTGAAACCGTTCGTCCTCTACCCAGTCATACGCACCCAGCGCTGTTTCATAGTTTGAGCATTCGCTCCGGTAGCGTTTCTTATTCGGCTTTTTAATTCCAGAGTTTTTCAGGAACTTGTCCCACTCATCGAGCAGTACCCCGTGGAGCCGTTCATAATTCGGCAACCGGAGTTTATTCTCAACGATGTATCTCTGATTTAGTCCTCCAGGATTATCCAGGGGCAGGGTATACATCTTCCCGATATTTATCGTGTGGTATCCTGCCGCCCGCAATTGATCTACCCAAGAAGGTTTCCAAGGATCTCTGTTGTTAAACACCTCTGTCTCGTGGAGATATCTGTAAGTGAAGAAACTGGCTCTGGACGGCACGCAAGACGGCGCGGCGAAGTAACACTCGAGGTTTAAAGAAAGGTTCGTTTGCGAGCCTTCGAGCCATCAGACGGGAGTACAATTTCGAGTCATGGAATGACGTAGATACCTTGAAATTTCGCGACGTGCCGAAATCCCCGGCATCAAAAAACATCGCTAATTACTATGCAGGTAAAGATTCTGAAAACGGTCCCATTGCGGCGGAATGTCACCTGGTAATCGAAAATAATGAAGGGGAGATTGTCGGCGATATAGGAACTAGTGAATGTTATCCCAGAAGCGGAACCTTCACCCTTGGGCTCGAGATCAGGAACGATCAGCAAGCATCTACATCCGCTCTTTTTAGTGCTGTTCTATTTCTCCATAGAGTCTGGGTGCTC